>JAUWAD010000011.1 GCA_030602225.1 Bacillota bacterium
CAACTCTCCTGTCAAACTTCCCGTTCCACAAGCCATCTCCAGTATTGCATTTCCCGTATTATTTTCTCTGTTGATAATTTCTTTGATGTATTTAGCCCAGCTGGGATAATCAAAATCATCCATCAATGTATCATATATATAGGCAAATTCCTCATAACTATTCATATTAAACTCCTTTAGTAGAATAAAAATCTATAGTTTGTGTATATAAATAATGCAAAAATTATATAAATAGGTAACCATGTTATCCTTATTTCTGACTGATAGTTATGTTCTTCTTTCATTTCATAAAGTTCTGACATACTCTCAGGTTCTATATCTGTTACAGTTTCAGCTGTTGGAAACTTCTTAATAAGAAGATATAATATTATCCCAGAAAACAGAGCAAATCCTCCTAGAACAATAAATGTTGCAATAAGCTGAATACCCGAGGGAATAATTGGTCCTTGATCAACTATCTGCTCAAGGTTTTCTGTTATCCTAGCCAGATAGTACCCAAGGGTAAGGGCAATTGCGTTGTTAAAAACATGTCCTAAAATAGAGGTGTATAAACTATTGCTCTTAATAAGTAAAAGTCCTAATATCATTCCCAAGAATGTTGGTCCTGCTAGATTGAAAATATTAAAATGAAATAATCCAAATAATACTGAGGATATAATCAATCCTCTCTTAACACCTAATCTACTATATGCACTTTGAAGGGTACCCCTAAACATGACCTCTTCACATATCCCAGGAGTAATGGCAATAATAAAGTAACCTATAATAAGTTCATTTATACTCCCTGGTATGGGTACACCCGTTGGTATTGTTGTACTTACAGTTCCAATTAAAGCTATTACAATATAGTTTAAGAACACAGCTATTGGATATGCAAAAACAATTATAATAAAAGTATATAATACTTGTCTTGCATTAATTCCATTAAGTTTTAATACTTTTTTTAAGGAATATCCTCTTAATTTCAAATATAGAATATTGGGAATAAGAATCAGTAAATACTCAGTTATTAGAAGTCCTGAATACAACTCTATCCTCTGGGCTATGGATCCAATGAAAAACAAACCTAGTCCAAGTACTAAATAAAGTATATTAACTTCATTAACTGAGGGTGAAGAAATTGTTCTCATAAATATCCATCCTTTCAACAAATATACCTACAGTAGACTGTAGGTTTATTCAAAGGTAAAAATATAAGGAATGTTTCTATAATATTCTCCATAATTCAAGCCATATCCAACTATAAATACATCCGGTATCTCATATCCAACATAATCTGGTTCCAATTCCACCTGTCTTCTACTTGGCTTATCCAGCATTACACATACTTTTATGGTATTAGGGTTTTTACCTTCTAAGTGTTTAATTACTTTGGATATAGTATGACCAGAGTCTATTATATCATCAACTATTAAAACTTCTTTACCTACCAATTCACCTCTTACATCCTGGAGTATTTTAACATCTCCTGATGATATTTCCTCATTCCCATAACTGGCAGTGGTCATAAATTCTATCTCAACTGGGATATCCAATTCTCTTACTAAATCAGCAGTAAAAATAAAGCTTCCTCTCAATAGGGATACCACAACTAATTTCTTGCCTCTGTAAACTTCGCTAAGCTCTTTGCCTAATTCCTTAACTCTATAATCTATTTCCTCTCTAGAATATAGGACCTTCTCTTTTTTATTTTCGATCAAAATAGTCTCTCCCTTCTATCTATATCTTTTCTTTAATATTTCCTTTATTTCCCTTAGCTCCTTTAATAGCAAGTTTAAAGTATATTGAAAGCTAATCAGAATTATTAGTATTATAACACTAATTATAATTTTTGTATCCATTAATTATCGCATCCTCATCTTTTTTTGATAGATTACTAGTCTCATAGATACCCTTTAATCCTACTCTTTCACACATTTAATTTTTAAATCTATTTACTGTTTGTTTTATTATGTTATAATTCTATAGAGATGAAAGGAGTGGTTAAATGTTTCAAAATCAAACTGAAGACATTGCTCTTAACAAGCTGATAATACTATTTACCATAAATGTATCACCTAATCCATTGTATAAAGAAAAATTGATGGAAACTTTAATGACAATCAATGATACAAACTACTTCTTATTGCAGCAATACTTATCAGAATTAATCCATAGCAAGATGATCTCCCAAGTAGAAGATGAAAATTTGATTCATTACATTTTAAACAAAAAAGCAGTAGAAGCATTGGAGCACTTTGGTTTTAAGATCCCAGAGGATATTATGACAAAAATCAAAAAACACTTTAATATCCAATCAGTAAGTGAATCAATAAAAACCACTGTGGAAAGTACCACTTATCCCAAAGATAATGGAGAATATAATGTAAATTTAAAGATAATCGAAAATGGAGATACCATATTTAGTCTCTATATCAGTGTTCCCAACAAATCACAAAGTGATGAACTATGTAGACTTTGGGAAGACTCCCCTGATTATTATTTTAAATCAATCTTGGATTTATTTATTAAAAGCTAACCCACTATGAAAATAGCAGGTTAGCTTTTGTTCTTACTTCTCCTATTAGATACAATGACCCCCCAAATAGGATCATATCTCCTTCTTCAGCCATTTCATACGCCTTTTTTACAGCTTTACCCACATCTGGTTCGATGATAACATCATCACAAATTCTGGACACCTCTTTAGCCAGTATCTCAGCCTTGAGTTTTCTTGGCATATTGACTTCTGTGACCACTACAGAATCCGCCAGAGGTACTAAAGTCTCGATCATATGTGTGTAATCCTTATCCTTTAGTACTCCCATGCCAATAATGAGTCTGTTATATGAAAACAGTTTTATAGCCTTTGCCAAATGAGTTATTCCCTGAAGATTGTGGGCACCATCAATTAAGAATATTGGATTTTCCCTTAGAACTTCCAATCTACCTTTCCATTTAGTCTTCTTCAAACCGCTGTAGATATGGGAATCTGAAATATCTATTTTCTTTCTTTCCCTAAGTTCAAGAATAGTAGTTATAGCTGTTGCAGCATTATATATCTGATATTCTCCCAACATACAAATACTAAGATCATCAAGGGTAGTATCTCCATATTTAAAACTAAATACACTGCCCTTATATGTCTGTTCACTGATTGTTAAATTATCTACATTCACTTTAATAAAATCAGCACCTAATTCATTTGAAACAGTTATGAGAACTTTCTCTGCTTCCTCTAACTGAGGATATGAGATGACCAGTCCACCTTTTTTAATTATTCCAGCCTTCTGATAGGCTATCTCCCCAATTGTATCCCCCAATACATCCACATGGTCATAATCTATTGTTGTAATTATAGATGCCAATGATTCATCAATGATATTTGTGGAATCGAATCTTCCTCCCAATCCAACTTCCAACACCACATAGTCCACATTCTGTTCATTGTAATATACAAAAGCAATTGCAGTGACAATTTCAAATGTGGTAGGGTGTTCGATTCCTTCAGTTACCATTTTGTCTGCTGCTGATTTGACCATTTCAGTAATTCTGCCTAAATCCTCTTCTGGGATATCTAATCCATTTATCTGTATTCTTTCAGTAAACTTTTCAAGATATGGAGAAGTATAAAGTCCAACTTTATACCCTCCTTCAGATATTATACTTGCTAAATATGCAGATGTTGAGCCTTTCCCATTTGTACCTCCCACATGAAGATACTTAAGGCCTTTATGAGGATTTCCAAGATTATCAAGGAGCATTCCCACCGATGCCAATCCCAATCTTGATCCATACTTATCCTTATCATTTATATAGGCCAATGCCTGTTCATAATTCATCATACACTCTCCCATTATGCCTTCTTTAAGGACTCTAACCTTTCCAAGACATTATTTAACATGTCAGTATATTTCTCCTTCTTGGCTTTTTCTTCATCCACCAATTTTGCTGGAGCTTTACTTATAAAACCTTCATTGGAAAGTTTATTGTCAACTCTGTTTATCTCATCCAGATACTTATCCTTTTCCTTCTCCAATCTTTCGATTTCCTTGTCAAAGTCAATCAATTCCTTAAGAGGTATGAATACTTCACATTTTTCAAGAACAACAGAAATATTATCATCTCCTAAAGATGTCTTATCATTTTTGAAGGATATGCTCTCTGCACTTGCCAATGTCATAAACTTCTTCGTGCCCTTCTCAACTGTGGTCTTAATATCTTCATTATCAGTTACAAATATCAAGCTAGCCTTCTTAGAAGGAACAATATTCATTTCTGCCCTGGCATTTCTTATTCCCTTAATAGCTGATTTTATGAACTCAATGGATTTTTCAGCTTCATTGAAATCCATTGAAGAATCTTCCATTGGCCAGTCTTCTAAAATCAGAGCTTTATTAATTCCTGGTAGATGCTGCCATATTTCCTCAGTTATAAAAGGCATAAATGGATGTAGTAACTTTAATGTGTCTTTCAATACCACTACCAATACATTCTGAGCTGATTCCTTCAAGCCCTTGTTATCCCCATATAATCTAGACTTAACCATCTCAATATACCAATCACAGTAATCCTCCCAAATAAACTCATATACCTTCTGAGCGGCAAGACCTAATTCATACTTATCCAAGTTAGACTTTACTTCCTTCTTTAATTTGTTCAGTCTACCCAATATCCACTTATCTTCATCTTCAAGGTTTATGCCTTCAATACTTGGTTCTTTTATCTCTTCATCCAAGTTCATCAATACAAATCTAGTTGCATTCCATAGCTTATTGGCAAAATTTCTATTCGCCTCTACTCTCTCAGTGTAGAATCTCATATCATTTCCTGGAGTATTTCCTGTTACAAGGGTAAATCTTAATGCATCTGCTCCATATTGTTCTATTATTTCCAGGGGATCAATACCATTACCCAGTGACTTGCTCATTTTTCTACCTTGAGAATCCCTTACCAATCCAGTTAGAAATACATCCTTAAATGGAACTTCTCCCAACTGCTCAATGCTTGAGAAAATCATTCTGATTACCCAGAAGAAAATAATATCGTATCCAGTTACAAGTACATCCGTTGGGAAAAAGTACTCAAGATCCTCAGTCTTCTCTGGCCAACCCAATGTTGAGAAAGGCCATAATGCTGAAGAGAACCAGGTATCCAAAGTGTCAGTCTCCTGTCTGATATTGTCACTATTGCATTTTGTACAGTGATGTATTGGTTCCTTTGATACTATTATTTCATGACATTCATCACAATAATATACTGGTAGCCTATGACCCCACCATAATTGTCTTGAGATACACCAATCCTTTATATTCTCTAACCAATGTACATAAATTTTCCCAAATCGCTCAGGTACAAAGTTCAGTTCACCTTTGTAGTATGCTTCCAATGATGGTTTAGCAAGGGGTTCCATTTTAACAAACCATTGCTTAGAAATTAGGGGTTCTATTATAGTCTTACATCTTTCACAATGCCCAACAGCATTATCATGTTCTTTAACTTCAACTAAGAATCCCTCTTCTTTTAACTTTTCAGCAACAATTTTTCTAGCTTCAAACCTTTCTAAACCTCTAAACTCTCCGCCATTTTCATTTATATAACCATCTTCATCAATAACTATAAATTGTCCTAATTTATGTCTTTCTCCAACTTCAAAGTCATTAGGGTCATGGGATGGAGTAATTTTTAATGCTCCTGTTCCAAAGTCCATTTCAACATAACTATCTGCAATTATTGGGATTTCACGTCCAACAAGTGGTAGAATTACTGTCTGTCCAACAAGATGTGAATACCTCTCATCATCTGGGTGAACAGCAACTGCCAAATCTCCCAACATGGTTTCAGGCCTTGTAGTTGCGATAACTATTCCTTCATTGCTATCCTTAATTGGATATTTTATATGCCATATATGGCCATGGGAATCTTCATGGTCAACCTCAGCATCTGAAATTGCAGTGTGGCAACTTGGACACCAATTTATAATCCTATCCCCTCTATATATTAGATCCTTTTCATATAATCTAATAAATACTTCTTCAACTGCATTACTTAACATTTCATCAAGGGTAAATCTATCCCTTGACCAATCACATGATACACCTAACTTTTTTAATTGATTTTTTATAGTTCCACCGTAAAGATGTGTCCATTCCCAGGCTTCTTCAATAAAAGCTTCTCTTCCTAGCTCTTCTTTAGATCTGCCTTCACTCTTTAGTTTCTCCACTACTTTTACTTCAGTTGAAATACTGGCATGATCAGTCCCTGGTAACCACAGAGCTTCAAATCCTTCCATTCTCTTCCAGCGGATTAAAATATCCTGAATTGTATTGTTCAATGCATGTCCCATATGAAGGCTACCAGTTACATTTGGTGGTGGCATCATAATGGTAAAAGGTCTTTTATCCTTGTTTATTTCTGGTGTGAAATATCCATTGTCATTCCAAAAAGAATAAAGCCTATCCTCAAAATCCTTTGGATCATAATTCTTTGGTAAATTTTCTAGCATCAATATCCCTCCTTGTAAAATAAAAAGACCCTTCATCCAATGAAAGGACGAAGGGTTCGCGGTACCACCTTAATTCCATGAATAATCATGGCACTTAGTATCTGTAACGTAGATTTACGTTTAAGCCTACTTTCATTCAGCCTAAAAGCTCAAAAGCTACCTTCATACCATCGTAACTACAAATCTTTCAGCCACGGATTTGTTCTCTTAAAGCCCTTTGGTACTACTCCTCTTTGTCTTAGCTATGTATATAATTGACCCTATTATAGTCGATAGATGTGTTATTTGTCAATGTTAAGTTTTTCATCGGCAAGTAATTTCCTAACTATGCCCAAATAATTAACAAATGCAATCAGATTAAGTACTACAGTAATTATCAGTAAAATAAAAGATAATGTCATGGGTACCTTAAACACTATACTCAATACTGCTGCATACAATGAGAATGTAGCTATCTTACCATACTTGTTAGCTGGGATGACAGCTTCCTTATGTCTAAAATACAAAATGGAAGCACCAGCTATCATAGTAACTTCCTTAATCAACATTGGAATCAAAATCCAAATTGGAATTAACCCGATGGAAGTAAATGTTATCAACACTGTGAAGCTCATCAACTTGTCAGCAAAAGGATCCAGCAAAGCTCCTAATTTACTGGTTAAATTAAATCTTCTAGCTATATATCCATCTAGTACATCTGAAACTCCAGCAACTACAAATATTAGACCTGCATAAAGTATTCTATTTTCCATCTGAGAATAGAATACAGCCAAAAATACCGGTATTAAAATAATCCTAAATATTGTGATGATGTTTGGTAGAGTCATATGTTCTCCTCACAAGAATGTGACATTAAGTGATATTATTTTCACTTTTGTCTTATATACCCACTTTACCTCTACTCTGAACAAAAAATAATGATGAATCCCTCTTCCTTATCCTATTTGTCCAACGTGGAGGCACCAGACTTATTAACTTCTGCACACAAGAGAATCCATTGCTGCCTTTTTAACAGCTTCTGATACAACTTTAGCAACCCTATCATCAAATGGGTTTGGAATTATATACTCTGGTGATAGTTCCTCGTTAGAAACTAGATTAGATATTGAATATGCAGCTGCTAATTTCATGCTTTCATTTATACATTTTGCCTTCCCATCTAATGCTCCTCTAAACACACCAGGAAATGCCAGTACATTATTAATCTGATTTGGATAATCTGATCTTCCCGTTCCAATAATTAGTGCTCCTGCTTCCTTTGCCAAAGCAGGATCTATTTCTGGAGTCGGATTAGCCAATGCAAATATTATTTGATTATTATTCATTGATTTAATCATATCAGCATTTAATATACCTCCCTTTGAAACACCTACAAAAATATCGGCATTTTTCAAAGCAAATGCTAAATCTCCATCCTGATTGTCTTTATTAGTCATCTTAGCCATTTCATCCTTTATCCAATTCATCTCTCCTATTCTATTCCTGCTAATAATCCCCTTGGAATCCAATAGAAGTATATCCTTTACTCCCACACTTAATAAGATTTTAGTAATTGCTATACCCGCTGCTCCGGAACCATTTATTACTATCTTAAGGTTCGAAAAATCCTTGTTAGTTAACTTTAGCGAATTAATAATCCCAGCCAATACAACAATGGCCGTCCCATGCTGATCATCGTGGAAAACTGGAATGCTTAGTTCAGAATTAAGCCTATCCTCTATTTCAAAGCATCTTGGAGCGGAAATATCCTCAAGATTTATTCCCCCAAAAGTGGGTTCAAGTAACTTCACAGTCCTTATTATTTCTTCAGTATCCTTTGTATCAAGGCAAATGGGGAATGCATCCACATCGGCAAACTCCTTGAAGAGAGCTACTTTTCCCTCCATAACAGGTAAAGCTGCATATGGTCCGATATCCCCAAGACCCAATACTGCTGATCCATCAGTTACGACTGCTACAAGATTCCCCTTAGCTGTGTAATCATATACAGACTCTTGATTCATGGAAATTTCCTTGCAAGGTTCAGCTACTCCAGGAGTATATGCAAGACTTAGAACATCCTTATTATTTATCTTAACCTTACTATTGACACTTATTTTCCCTTTCAACTCTTTATGAAGCTTTAGAGCATCCTCTTTTAGTGACATATTAGTCTCCTTTCATTAACCCCTTGGAATAAACCCAACCTTCTTATATACCTTTCTAAGGGTCTTTATGGCCTTTTTCTCTGCTTTTGAAGCACCTTCTGCATAGATAGCCTCTAGATATTCCTTGTTATTTCTTATCTCTTTATACCTATCTTGAATTGGCTTTAAGGCATTAATCACAACTTCTCCTAGATCATCCTTGAACTCTCCATAACTAAGTTCTTTATACATATTGACTATATCTTCAACACTTTTGCCTGAGAGAACCGAGTAAATATTTATCAAATTTTTAAGTCCAGGTTGTTCATCCGTATAATTCACCTTGCCAACGGAGTCAGTAACTGCTCTTTTTATTTTCCTTCTGATTGTTTCCTCATCATCCATAAGAAGAATAAATGAATTCTTATCCTGGTCAGATTTACTCATTTTACTGGTTGGTTCTTGCAGACTCATTATTCTAGCACCAAACTCCTTTATCAAAGGCTCAGGTACAACGAACGTATCACTATATTTATTGTTAAATCTAATTGCCACATCTCTTGCCAGCTCTAAATGCTGTTTTTGATCGTCCCCTACAGGGACATAATCAGCCTGATACAGAAGAATGTCAGCAGCCATTAACACAGGATATGAGAATAATCCAGCATTTAAGTTTTCTTCTGATTTTTTAGATTTCTCCTTATACTGTGTCATTCTGTTCAATTGACCCATATAGGTGATTGTATTTAATACCCAAGCCAATTCTGTATGTGCAGGAACATGGGACTGAATGAATATTGTTGATTTCTCTGGATCGATTCCACATGCCAGATACATTGCCAATACATCCAGGGTATGACTCCTTAAGTCTTTTGGCACTTGAGGTATTGTTATAGCGTGAAGATCAACTATACAATAATTACAATCATATTCATCCTGTAGCTCAACAAAGTTTCTTAAAGCTCCAATATAGTTGCCCAAAGTCAAAGCACCAGATGGTTGAACACCACTAAAAACAACTTTCTTTTCCATTTTCATCATCCTTTCAAAATATAAAAACCCTTCTTCTCCTATTAAAGAGACGAAGGGTTATCCGCGGTACCACTCTTATTGCATAAATGCCTGCTTAAGTCCTTATAAGGGAGGACTCCCTTGTCCTATTGGTTCAGACAAAACTCAGAAGTCCATTCACCAAATGTATCCACTGATTTTCACCACCATCAGCTCTCTTGGGAATACAAGAAAGGTTACTATTCTTCTTCATTGTAAATATTAAACATATTATACTTATATTTGTCTATTTTGTAAAGTTTTAACCCTTACTTTTTATAGAATTATTTATCAAATACTAATGGACTCAAGCAAACCATTGGCTCTATCAAAGTCTGATTCCTCAACCATGATATCTGTACTAAATGGTGAAGATCCTGTTATAATTCTCATATATGCCCCAGAACCCTTGTCTTTCACAATATATGGGATATTATTATCATCTAGTATCTCCTTAATCATTCCCAATTCTATTTCATTGGTTAGACTTCTAAGCTTTATAAGTTTTATATCTTCTCTATCTTTCATACGTTTACCTCCCAGATTATCTCATTTTAACTGGTCAATTTTTTTCAAATAATCTTCCATGTAAAATTTTCTCTCTAATCCCTTATCATTCATATACCTTACTTTCCCAAATATCTCCCTCTCAACCCAAGGTCTGTCATGTTTTCCAAATACCCAGGCTATGCCTGCATACCCATTAGGATCTCTACCATCTAGAGAATATTTGTCATTTAAGTATATTAAATACTCATAGGCTTTCTTGTAATCATCAGACCATTGAATGACTTTTTTACCCCAATACATTCTCATATATCCATTCATCTTCCCAGTTATGACTAGCTCCTTCTGTGCTGCATTCCAATACCTATCGTGGGTCATGTAATTTTCTAGATCCCATAATGAGTAAGTATACTCTCTATCATCATCCATATGAGCCTCTAAGGTATCAATAGCCCATTTTGGTAAACACTCAAATGTGTCATAATTTTCATTATAAGTTGTGAAATTATAGCTTAATTCTCGTCTAGTAATTAACTCTTCAAGAAATCCAGATTTTAAATCCTCAGCTACTCCTCTTAATTCCAAGACAATCTCTAGGGATGATATCTGGCCAAAATGTAAATATGGACTTAAATTTGAAAGGACATCCTTGGATGGATCATTCTTAAGCTGATTATAAAATTGTATTTTGTTTTCTATGAAAAACTTCAAATTCTCCTTAGCCTTAGAGTAACCCCCTTTGTAATATTTGGATTTACAAACGCTTTTATCAATATCTAATTGTTTAATTGCCAAATCAATATTATCTAAACTAAGCTCACTCTCAAAATCCAAGTCTCCCCTTACATCATACCTTGGCAAATTCATTTCCCTTAGATAATCCTCCAAGAGTGTTTTTATCTTTCTCCTTATGGTTGCAGCTGAGTATTCTTCCTTTTTAGATAACTCCTCAACTGGTATGAGAACATCAGTTTCTACCTGCACTAAAGGCTTATCAAGCATTTCTCCTAACCGACTTCTCCACAAGGCTTCAATTCTTGTATAACCTTTATCTGTTATAACCATCACTGCTCTATTTGCTACTTCATTTACTCTTTCAATGGGATTTCCTCTTAGGATTATAAACTTAACCCCCATCCTACTTAACTCAATCACAACTTCTTTCAGACCTTCAAGCATGAAATAAAAGTGTCTACTATTAGCATTTGGAAACTTATCATCTACAACAAACAATACCAAGAGAGGTTTATTAAACTCTTTTGACCTTTCAATTGCATACCCTAAGGCATGATTGTAATGAACTCTTTGAGAATGGGACATCCAATATAATACATACTCTCCTTTTGATACATCACAAACATCATTCAAAAATTGAATTCTCTTTTGATACATTCTCACACCTCCAAATAGTACACATCTAGTATTTACCCAATTTTACAAAAAATAAAGAAGACTGCTGTCTTCTAAAAATCAAATATTAATGATTTTGTAACTGCTAGGTATTCTCTAAAATATGAGGATAATACTATAGTTGGTGGTATTTCTGCACCTAATAATGTAGGTTCTAAACCCATTCTTCTTGCTATTAATCTAGCCCTGAAAAGGTGAAACCTGTTAGAAACTATAACTATGGATGGAACTTCATCTTCTATATTTAGAATAATCTCCTTTGCCAGCTTTAAATTCTCAAAAGTACTTGTGGACTTATCTTCAACTATAATTCTATCTTGATTTATTCCATGTCTTACAAGGTAATCCTTCATGGCTATAGCCTCTGGTATTAACTCATCTGGCCCCTGTCCTCCAGTAACTATAACTTTACTATTGTGATTCTCCTTTAAATATAAAACTGCAGTATCTAATCTTTCTCTTAAAGCAGGAGACGGATAATCTCCGTATAACCTTGCTCCAAGAACTATTAGATATTGAGCATTCTCCATTGGCATTTCATCTTCAACAGATTTTATCATGACATGCATGGTAGCTATGTAAAGAAGACCTACTAAAAGTAAGCCTCCTACTATTTTAAAAGTCATCTTGTTAATTTTCATTTCTTCACCTCTTATGAGGTATTTTAACATTTTCCAGTGGTTCTAACAAGCTATTATACCTTTTTTAGTAACCATTCTCTAGCCGCTTCTACCTCACTCAGGGTAAGCTGATGTCCTTTGTTTTCCCAATGGACATAAACAGATGCATTAGCTTCTCTCAGATGTTTCTCAAGATCCTCTGCCTCACTCATAGGTGTTATAGGATCATTCTTCCCTGCACCAATAAATACATTTAGTCCAGTTAGGTCTTTTAATTTTTCATTTCTCAAGGGAACCATGGGATGATGCAGTATAGCTGCTGAAAATACTTTTCCCTTCAGATACAATAGACTTCCTATTATATTAGCACCATTTGAATATCCAACGGCAATTGCATCCTCCAAGTCATAGAAGTATTTCCTGGATGCCTCCAATAGAAACTGATATATTTCCTCACTTCTAAACCTTAGATCTTCTTCATCAAATACACCTTCACTAAGTCTTCTAAAGTACCTATTCATACCGTTCTCACTTACATTACCTCTAATACCTAATATAGCTGAACTTGGAGATAACTCCCTTGCAATACTCAATAGACTCTTTTCATTTCCTCCAGTGCCATGAAATAATATCAAAACAGGGGATTTCCCATCAATATAAATATGTTCCATTTTCTAAACCTCCAATTTTACTGGTATTAGAGACTCTTCCAACCTACTTCTTAAATGCTCATACTGCTTAGGCAATTTCAACTCACTGCCCAAACTCTCCAAGTCCTCATCAATGGTAAATCCAGGACCATCAGTTGCGATTTCAAACAAGATTCCACCTTTTTCTCTGAAGTATATTGATTTGAAATAGTTCCTATCTCTAACTTCCGTAACGGTATATCCTCTTTTCTTCAATAGTTCCTGATAATTTATCTGTTCAATATCATCCTTAGTCCTCATTGCTATATGATGGACAGTTCCAACAGAAGTTATACCCTTGCCACTGGATGAAAGCTTAATGTCTATAATATTACCAAGTTCTCCAGGAGTACTTAATCTAACATAGTCTCCTTCTTCCTTAACTACCTGAAAACCAAAAATATCAGTTAGCAACTCTTTTGTCTCCTGGGGAAAATGAGATAATAAAACTGCACCACCAAATCCTACTATTGCCTGGTCTTTTGATATTCCATAAACTTCCCAGTTACTCTTATTAGTTACACTTCTTTCCACTAATTCAATCCGCAAGCCATGAGTGTCGCTAAACTGTAAATATCTTTCAGCAAATCTGGTCTCCTGGGTTAAATCTATATTATTATCTATTAACCTTTCTTTCCAAAAATCATAGCTTCCTTCTGGTATAATGTATGTTGTAGTACCCACCTGACCGTCTCCTATTCTTCCCTTTCTACCATTTGTAAATGGGAAGAAGGTAATAATTGTTCCAGGATTTGCCCCATCATCGCCAAAATAGAAGTGGTAGGTATTTGGATCATCAAAGTTCACAGTCTTTTTTACAAATCTCAAACCCAAAAGCTTTCCATAAAAATCCATATTTTCCTGTGGATGTCCTGATATTGAAGTAATATGATGTATTCCGTTTGTCTTTATCATTAATAATCTCCTCCTATTTTATCTCTAATTCGAGATATCGTTGTAAAAAAACTAGTCCCCTAGACCAATTTTCTTAAGTAATCTTATAGCTTCCTCTTTTTCCTCATATGTTAAGTGTTCAAACATCTCATCAATGGTTTCCCTATGCTGTGGAAATGACTTATTCATAAACTCATACCCTTTGGCACTTAATTCTCCATAGGTAATTCGCTTATCTTCAATACAACTTATCCTATTAACAAATCCTTTTTCAACTAATTTGTCTATAACATAAGTTGTACTTGAGCTTGCAAGGAGAATCTTATTTCCTATGTGTTGAATTGGTTGTCTACCTTTGCTAAATAACAGTTCCATTACTGCAAACTCAGTAGGATTTACTCCGTACTTAAGCATATCTTTCTTAACTTTTCTATTCACGGTTCCAGATGCTTTTAGAAGTACCACTAATAATTTCAATGAATCATTTCCCAAAATATCTCCTCCTTTTATCTCGAATTCGAGATATATAATTACTATATACCCCCCTGCTATATATTTAAACAGAGGGGTATTATTACGATCTAATATCCATACTTATCTTTCCATCTTTTATCTCGATGATTCTATCTGCTTTCTCCGCAATCCTCTTATCATGAGTTATTACAATAAAAGTTGACTTAAACTCATTATTTATATCCCTTAACATATTGTATACATTCTCTGTTGTCTCTGAATCAAGGTTTCCAGTTGGTTCATCCCCTAGAATTATCCTAGGACTATTAATCAAGGCCCTTGCAATTGCCGCTCTTTGCTGTTGCCCTCCAGATATATCGGTGGCTTTATTTTTTCGAACCTTTGTCAAACCAACTATCTCGATAAGGTCATTGGCTCTCTTTAGTGCCTGAGCATTTACCTTCCCATGTTTTATCTCATAAGGAATAAGAATATTATCAATAACACTAAATTCTGGTAGAAGGTAGTGAAACTGAAAAATAAAACCTATTGTTTCATTTCTAAAGGCTGATAACTGATTTGCACTCATATCTTTTGTGCTTCTACCATCAATTAGAACATCTCCACTTGTTGGCTTATCCAATGTACCCATTATGTTCATTAAGGTGGATTTTCCACTACCTGATGCCCCTATAATAGAGTTAAAGCTTGATTCTTCAAATCCTAAATCCACATCAAACAGAACCTGTGTCTTTATCTTTTCACCGTATATTTTATTTATTTTACTTAATTCAAGAACATTAGCCATTTCTTATCACCTCTATTGGATTTAGTTTTGATGACTTTCTAGCAGGTATAAACGCTGCTACCATAGCTGCTATAATTGCTATTGCCACAGAAAAAGCAACAAATCCATAATCAAGATAGAAGGGAACCAATGGTGTTCCATCGGGATTAGTTACAAATACTGAAAATATATATGTTAATCCTATTCCCAATCCTGTTCCAAGTATTCCTCCGAATATACCTAGTATCAAGCCCTGGAATAGAAATATTTGGCTGGCGGTTTTATTCTTAATTCCCATTGCTTTTAAGATACCCAACTGTCTTGACTTTTGTACTACAGAAATGGCAAGAACTGAACTTATGCCCAACAGAACTGCTAACAAAACAAATACTTGTATCATATAGCTGGATGCAGATTGCCCAGTTAGTCCTGATAACAGTTCCTCATTCTGAGCCTTCCAATTATCCACCTGTAAAGAATTACTTAGACTCATCGATAAGTCTTCAGCAATAATATCAGCATCAAATACATTCTCCACCTGGGTTTCTATTGATGAGATCTGCCCTTCCCTTTGGAACAACTTCTGAGCTGAAGAAATTTCTGTTATCATCCATGACCTATTTAAACTAGCTATACGAAGATCAAATACCCCAACCAAAGTAACATTTTCCAGAGCAATCTCAGGGATTATAAAGTCCAACTCATCACCTATGTTCAATCCCAACTCATCAACTAGACCTATACCAAGGGCAACTTCCCTCTCCCCATTTGGCAGACGTCCTTCAATAATTCTTTCATCAAACTTATAAATACCATTTGCATCTTGAAAATCAAAACCCCTACTTAATAAGGAATATGTCTCCTCATCGTATAAGAGAAAACCTGCAGCATCAAAACTTGAAGAAACTTGGGTAAATCTAGTGTCAGCTCTTAACATACTGTATATATCATCTTTATCTTCAAAAAAATTATCCCTCCCTGAAGGTGAGATGGTTATATGGGATGAACTCCCTATTGTCTTATCAACAAGACTTAACTGTAATCCATCAATAAGTGATCCAATGAAGATCTGAACTGATATTCCAATGGTAATACCTAGGAGGATAAGTACGGTTTGACCTTTGTTGTTCTTTAGAAATTGCTTTGCTATCTTAAATGCCAGTCTCACTTACATCAGCTCCTTTGTCCAAATCTAATACATCACTAAAATTTTTAAGGTGAATATCTGCTCCAACTTCCCTATATGCGTTGGGATTATTATTAAAAGCATAACCTCCCACAACAAATCTTATTTGGTATTGAATCTTATCTTTAATGGTATTGATTGTATTTTTTAGTGCAACTAGGTTATAGTAATTTGTTACGCTTATAGATATAATATCAGGTTTAATCACCTCAATAGCTTTAAGAATAGTCCTTTCAGGTGTATTAGCTCCTATGAATGTTGTCTTATAGCCAGCAATTGTATAAAAATCTGATACCATCCTGGCTCCAATTTCATGCTCTTCAAACCTTGGACACATAACTATAACATTCTGATTTTTCTCATTGCCCAATGCCTTTCTTTCTTTTATTACATAAGGATAAGAAGCTTCGATTATCCCCCTGATAATTCCACTTCTAACATGTTCCTTCCAGATTAGATTATCCTCATCTCCGTTGTATTCATGAATAATGCTATTTAATGCTGGGCTTAATACATTCTGATATAGATCCATTACTGATATCTGTTTTTTATCAAGGGCATTAAAACAGATTTCCATTGCTAGAGCTCTATCTTCATTTTTCAATGCAGCTAATAATTCATCATACATTTCTGCACTCCCCCTTTTTGTAATTACTTCAAAATTATACCCATCTCATATTGTGTTTTAAACATATCGTATTAATTATTTATTTCAATTTGGCATATATTGAAATGAAAAAGAGCCAAAGAATAATTCTTGACTCCATTTATACTTAAATATTTAAAAGGTTGTTTATATCCTCCACCTTAAGGGGTTTACTAAAATAATACCCTTGGGCGAAATCACAATTAGATTCTTTCAAAAACTCCAATTGTTCTTTAGTCTCTACCCCTTCAGCAACTACTTTTATATTTAAATCATGGGCTAGTTTAATTACAGTTCTAATTATTGTGGATTTATCATTATCAGATCCTATGGACCAAATAAACTCCCTGTCCAATTTAATTATATCTATTGGAAGTTTCTGAAGATAAGTCAAAGATGAATATCCTGTTCCAAAATCATCTAAAGCAATGCTTACTCCAAGTTTTTTAATTTCCTTTAAGGTTTTAATAATCCCTTCCAAATCAGATATGATTGCAGTCTCAGTTATTTCAAAGGTTATACTCTTTGCATGAGCTTCTTCCAAATAGCATGTTTTGATTTTCTCAACCCATTTATCTCTGCCTATCATTTTACCTGAGATATTTATGGCAAGCTTTATATGATCAAGACCACTACTTGTCCAAATATCTTTTTGATTATATGCAGCTTTTATAACGTACTCATCTATAAACTCAATTTGTCCTGTTTCTTCCGCAAAAGGTATGAAATCATTAGGAGCTACAATGCCTCTAGTTGGGTGTTCCCATCTAATTAAGGCTTCCACTCCAGTTATCCTATCTGTCCTTAAGTCAATCTGGGGCTGATAAACAAGATAGAATTGATTATTAAAGATAGCATTTCTTAAATCATTTCCAAGCTGCATATACTCAAGTGTCCTTAATCTCATTTGATTGTCGTAAACCAGGAATTTATTCTTGCCACTTTCCTTAGCGTATGCCAATGCAGTATCAGCATTTCTCATGATGGTTTCAAAGTTATTTCCATGCTCGGGATATATGGCTAAACCAGAACTAGCAGAAACCACGAATTCCTGCTCCATATAATACCATGGTATTCTTATTGAGTCTATCACTTCATTTAATAGTCCCTTTATTTCTTCTGTCTTGTGTTGTTTATGAAAAAGTAGTACGAATTCATCCCCTCCAAATCTATAAGTAGTTGCTTTTTCACCTATAACATTTTTTATTGAGTTTGAAATAAATAATAGAAGCTCATCCCCTGCATCATGGCCCATGGAGTCATTTACAAGCTTAAAGTTGTCAATGTCCATATAAGCTACTCCAATGCATGATAGTCTATCAACATCCTTAATAATTTCATTGAAGTCGAATTTGAATTTTTCTCTATTAGGTAAATTAGTTAAGGAATCATAATATGCCAGTTTCTCTAGCTTATCCTCCATTATTGCACGTTCTGTAATATCTACTCCGATAAAAACATACCCTTCTATATTCTCTTCATTGTCATGAAGAAAGCTATTATTCCAAAGTAGAGTTATCTCCTTTTGGTCCTTGTTTCTTAATGTTATTTCCATGCTACTCATGGTGTGCCCCATCATAAGTTTATTAATAAGATTATCTATATTATCCTTATCCGTATATGGTTGAAGAAAGTCAATTATATTTGTACCTAAAATATCCTCTGCCCTATAATCCAAGATGCTTTCAGCGAAGTGATTGAATTTAGTAATAAATCCATCCTTATCGCATACAATAATTACAGTAGGAGACTCGTTTGCTATACTATCCACCAACTCCTTTTCTCTTCTTAGAGAATCTTGGAGCTTGATTTGATTGGTTAAATCAGTATGGGATCCAGCAAATCTAATTGCTTTACCACTGTCATCTCTGAAAATCTTACCTCTACTTAATATCCATCTGTAACTTCCATCCTTTGTACAAATCCTAAATATGTTCTCATATATATCAGTTCCTTCCTTAACATACTTTTCCATAATCTTGACACCATAAATTAGATCATCCTGATGAATCAACTCTTGCCACTTCTTCATGGTATTAATATTGGCTGCATCTTCATCACTATAGCCAAACTCCGGCTTTAATAAAATTGATGTATAATAGGTATCATTGTCTAGATTCCAATTCCAAACTCCATCATTTGATCCTTCTATGGATAGTGAGTATGTTATTTGACTTTCATTTAATGCATGCTTATAATGCTCAAGCTGATTATATTTGTCCTTTAACTCATTTTGAGCATCTTCAAGAACTTCATAGGATTTGTCCAATTCTTCATACCCCTGGTAGATTCTATCAGTGGCAGTTTTAAGTAGTATCATTCTATTGGCAATTAGGAAATAGAATACTAATCCTGATAAAAGAACATAGATCCACCCTTTATAAGTCTGCAGTCTATTATATAAATCCTGATCTTTGGCAAAATCAAATAATAACCTATCAGAAAACAGTATCCATATTGAACCTATGACAATGTAAAGTACAATAACTTTCATCGTCTCTTTTCTTGGCTTAATACTCTTTCGAAGGTCATTAAAATTTTGGAGGATAGTACTCCTATCTTCCGTATTAAGATTTAATTTGTCTAAATGTTTTTTATAGGACATAGTATCCTCCTGGTAATACTTAGGAAATATATACCCAGTTATTGGAATCTATCACATTTAATCATTTCTTAAAAGTATTTCAATAAATTTTTTAGAAGATGGAGATAGACTTACATCCTTTAAGTGACATAGACCTATGTTCCTTTGAGGAATTCTTCCCTTAGTACTTATTTCGTATATGCTGCCAGAATTTATATAATCCATGGAATACTCCTTTACTACACTGGCTATGCCAAGTCCAGCCTTTGCAAATTCCAGTAATAAGTCATGGGATCCTAATTCAATCTCAGGATCCATCTTGGCTCCTAAGGATAGAAGATAACTTTCCACATACTGCCTAGAGCGGGATCTGTTATCTAACATTATTAATGGATAATTTACAAGCTCTTGGATCTCCATGTTCTTCTTGGTAAGTTTTTTGTAACCTAGCCCTGCCACGAAGATGTCCTGAATTTCTTTCGTTTTATATATTTCTAGACTTTTGTCTTCAATGGGAAGATTTACCACCGCAATGTCTATTTCACCACTTTTTACCAATTCTTTTAATTCCATTGTAGTTCTATTTATTATTCTAAGTCTAATCTGCGGATGCATTCTATGAAAAACCTCTAGATATTTTATAAGATAGTACCTAAGAATGGTATCTCCAACACCAATCTTCAATCTACCTTCTATTAGATTTTTACTATCTAGAATTTTTTGTTCTCCACTGCTAATTAGGTTTATTCCTGCATTTACATGTTGAAATAGAAGTTTTCCTTCACTTGTTAAAATCACACCTTTATGAGTCCTTGTAAACAGCCTTACACCCAATTCACCTTCAAGCTGAATGATTGCTTGACTAATGGCAGGCTGACTCATATATAGGCTTCTAGCAGCCTTAGAAAAGCTTTCTGAAACAGCAACCTCATTAAATACTCTGTAGAGATCTAATTTATTTATCATATAACCTCTCCTTATACCTAATATATATATTATTTATTTTACTTATATCTTAAGTTATCTTATACTAAAAGTAAAGATGGTAACTGAAATAAAAGGAGCGATGTGCTGTGGAGAGAATGGTGGGTACAGTAGTTAGAGGTTTAAGAGCACCAATAATCAAAGAAGGCGATGATATTGTTGAGGTTGTGGTGGATACACTGATGAAAGCATCTGAAGCCGAGGGATTTAGGATTAATGATAGAGATGTTATAACAGTAACTGAATCTGTAGTTGCAAGAGCACAAGGAAATTATGCATCCATAAATTCAATTGCAAAAGATGTTAGTTCAAAGTTTGGGAAAGAGGAGTTTGCGGTTATATTTCCTATTTTAAGTAGAAATAGATTCGGAATTATTTTACGAGGCATAGCAAAGGAAGCAAAAAAAATCTACCTAATGTTAAGTTATCCCTCTGATGAAGTTGGAAATCATCTTGTTGATATGGATGTTCTTGATATTAAAGGAGTAAATCCGTGGACAGATGTATTAACTGAAGCTCAATTTAGGGAGTATTTTGGGTATAATAAGCATCCTTTTACTGGAGTGGATTACATTGAATACTATAAATCCATAATGGATGACTATGGTATTGAGTATGAAATAATATTTTCCAATAACCCCCTAACAATTCTTGACTACACAAAAAATGTTATTGCATGTGATATTCATACAAGATTTAGGACAAAGAGCCTACTTAAAAAATACGGTGGACACAAAATCTACGGATTGGATGATATTCTGAATGTTCCTACTGATCATACTGGTTTTAACCAGGAATATGGCCTTCTTGGATCAAACAAGTCTACTGAAGATATGATAAAACTATTCCCTAGAGATGGTCAGCCAATTGTGGAAAGTATCCAAAGTAAGGTTAAGGAATTAACTGGAAAAACCATAGAGGTTATGATTTATGGAGATGGAGCCTTTAAGGATCCTGTGGGAAAAATTTGGGAGCTAGCTGATCCTGTTGTATCACCTGCATATACTAAAGGTTTAGAAGGCACTCCTTCTGAAGTAAAGCTAAAATACCTCGCTGATAATGAATTCAGCCATCTTAATGGTGCAGAATTAAAAAGTGCAATTTCTGAATACATTAAAAATAAAGATGAATCTTTAGTGGGTAATATGGCATCCCAAGGTACAACACCAAGAAGATTAACCGATCTTATTGGTTCATTGTCTGATTTAACATCAGGTAGTGGTGACAAAGGTACTCCAATTATATATATTCAAGGTTATTTCGATAGTTATGTAAAATAAAAAATAAATGCATATCAGCCTAGGCTGATATGCATTTTTATTTAACCACTAATACAGATTTATTTGCGTAATTCAATACTTTATTAGATACGCTACCCAGTAGGGACCTTGCAGAAATACTCATACCTCTTCTTCCCATAATGATCAAATCATAACCATCATCCTCTGCAACATCAATAATGTTTTCAGCAATATCTCCATTTCTTAGCATAGTCTCAACCACACCATTATAATTTCTTGTTAAGTTAACTCCATCAGCTAGAATTCTCTTGCCATTTTCAATATTTTTAATGCTTAATTCAGAAGTATAATCCTGATCTATAATATATGGATTGTCCTTTTGACTATTTACCACTGTTAATAACAATATCTTCGCGTTGTCATTTTGCTCTCCTAATTCAATAGCTTTTTCAATTGCTTTCATAGAATTTTCAGATCCATCTATTGGAACAAGAATTTTCATATGTATCGACACCTCCATGTTAATTATTTATCTTAAGTATACCCCATAAACTAACTGCTTCCAACATAATACTCAACAATTTTAAAATAACTCTTCTATAGAAGAGTATTTTCAAGAAATCTAAGAATTATTTCACTTACCTTTATGGCACTATCTAGTTCCACATACTCATCAGCACTATGATAGTTCTTACCAGATGGTCCAAATACGTAGGTAGGTATATTTAATCTTGTGCCCAGATAGTTAAAGTCTCCAATGCTTGAAAAATATCCTATTTCAGCTTTTCTCCCTACAATCTCTTCAATGGAATCTTGCAATATTACTGTATAAATATTTTCTTCATCAACAGTATAAGGCATGAATCCACCATTTAAGCTGTGGGGTGAATCCCTAAACTCTATCTTAATATCTGCTTTTATATTTGCAATTTGTGCTGCTGTTTCAACTTCCTTTATAAGATACTCCTTAGTCTCACCTCTAACAACATGTCTAAAAACAGTAAAACTTGCCCCTTCAGCAACACTGCAAGCAGCACCTCCTCCATCTATCTTAATAACACATAGATCCCCTTTACCCAGCTGATCATCCTCTATTCCAGTAATCTCTTCCAAAGCGGATATTAATTTTGCTGCTTCATTTATGGCATTTAGTCCTTTTTCTGGATTAGCTGCATGGGCAGCCTTGCCTTTTAAATAAACTGTGTAATTCCAGCCTCCCCTTGCACCAAGACATAGGGTAGGGAAATCAGTGCCTAAGAATCCACTGCTGGGTTCTGGAACAATGGCACAATCTGCATGATCTGCAATCCCATCTAAAATTATGGCATCTGTTCCAAGTCCATATGGACCTTCTTCATCGGAAACTATGGTATAAATTACTTCTCCACTAAAACTCTTGTATTTTTTGTTAAATGCGTCAACAGCCATAAGTATGGCAGCTACTCCTGCTTTCATATCCAATGCTCCAAGACCGAACATTCTACCATTCTCAATTATTGGACTTAGAGGCTTAGTGCTCCAGTTATCAGTAATTTCTACAGTATCCACATGACCATTGAGTAAAATCACTGGTCCTTCTCTATCTCCCTTTATACTACCAACTACATTAATACCTTTATACTTAAGTATCCTATCTTCTGTATATGTATGAAATTCGGCTGGGAGATTTCTCTCTTTTAGCCAGCCGAATACATAGTTCATTGCCTCTTCTTCCTTAAGATAAGGACTGTATATTGATATTAACTCGGAAAGTAGCTTTTCAAACTTTTCCTTATCAATATTACCCATAACAATACACTCCCTCTTATTTAACTTTACCTATATCCTTAAGGTAATACTTCTCAGATGTAAAGAACTCTTTTGTTAAATCTTTTACCTCCCCATGTAGAAGGAATAGTGCAAGCATATTTGGGAAGATGATTAGAGCAAGCATAATGTCTAGGAATTGCCATAGAAGCTGAGCTCCCCCCACTGCACCAACTATAATCGATGCCAAATACACATACCTCATCACTTTTGAAAACTTCAAGCCAAATAAGTATTCTGCCTGTTTTTCACCATAAAAGATGATAACTATCAGTGTTGAAACTACGAATAACAATAATGATATTGTAACAACCGTTCCTCCAATTGGCCCATAGAAATTAGAAAATGCTGCTGCTGGTAATCCTGAAGGATTATCCATAGCCCCAGGTGCTTCCCACAAACCTGATGATAGTACTACAAAAGCAGTGGTTGAACAAATAACTATAGTATCCACGATTATTTCGAATAGACCCCAGAATCCCTGTCTAACAGGATGATCATTGGATGCAGCTGAATGTGCCATAGGTGCAGTACCCATACCAGCTTCATTGGAGTATACACCTCTTGCAACTCCCCAACGTATAGAAGCTGCTATAACAGACCCTGCAAAACCACCTACTGCTGCCATTGGCCTAAAAGCATATCCAAATATTAATCCTAAAACTCTTGGCATTTCGCCAATATTAAATATTATAATAACAACTGCTCCAAGGAAATACGCCAAAGCCATGAAGGGAACAAGCTTTTCAGTTACTCTTGCAATTCTCGTTATACCTCCAATAACTACCAATCCTACTAGTACCAAAGTGATTATACCAGTAATTATAGGTTGTAGATTAAATGCCTCAAGAGCTGATGCTGATACAGAATTAGCTTGAACCATAATACTTGGTACTAACTCAAGCATTAGGAAGAAGGAGAAGAATACTCCAAGCCACTTCATCTTAAGACCTTTTTCCATGTAGTACATAGGTCCTCCAACGTATTCTCCTTCTTCATTTTTTTCTCGGTACTTAAATCCAAGAACAATTTCTACAAACTTTGAACCCATACCCATTATTGCCATTACCCACATCCAGAAAATAGCACCTGGTCCACCAAACATAATTGCTGCTGGAACACCAACTATATTTGATGCACCCACTGTGGATGCCAATGCAGCTGTAGCTGCCTGGAATGGTGAAACTTCACCTTCAGCTGGTTTTGTAAACATCTTTCCAAATGTTTGCTTCATAATATATGGGAAGTATTTTATCTGAAAAAACCCTAATCTAAAGGAAAGGAATAGTCCTCCTAATCCTAAAGTCAGTAACATAGGTAATCCCCATACCCAACCAGTTACTACTCCAACTAAATCTAAAAATCCTTGCATAACAACCTCCTTTTAAATTTACAATTATCTCTCGTCCATCTATAGAATGCAGTCAATAGCATATCTTGTTAATTCAGGGGTTTGTTTTAATACATCTTTTCTTAAAACTCTTTCTGTAAACTTATGATAATCTTTCCCCCATGGTCCAATGTTAATAATTGGTATGGATAAATCTCTTAAATCAGACAGTGGTATATCATATAAGTGTCCCCAATGGGGCATATTTGGTTGAATATAAGGTATTACTTCTTCACTATTGTTAAGAGCAAAGTAGCTTAAATCAGAAATTCCCATGAAGTAGTATTTTCTTATATAATCAGAATCTAAATTATCATGGGCATACTTAATTAGTTTATCGCCTATATATTTGACTCCATTTGGCAAACTTGCAAAATCTAGGTTTGATAAATGTGGATAATATGGTGGTGAAAAGGCTATTACAACCTTTGGACTCTTATCCTTAAGATAATCTAGAGTTAGGCCGATTAATTCCAGAGTAGAATTAGGGATATTAGTCTTCCCTTTGGCTATATCCTCTTTGATTGATTGAAGTTTCATATGATAAGCATTTGCAAAATCCCCTTGAGAATCTTCCATCGCTTGCTTATAGACATCAGAAAATAACTTAACATCTACATCCCACTCCAGTGATTCTATGGGAAGATGACTCATTATCCTAAATTTAGAATAGTGCTTATTTACTCTCTTAATAACATCTTCAAATGATTTTTCTGTTATTTTCTTAATGTTTTCTAGTATTTCCTTAGGTGTCTGAGTTAGAGTTAAGACACTAAAATAACCTCCAGCTGATTCTGGAATCGATGCATCATATTGTTCTTTTGTATCTCTAATATAGCTCCATGAAGGTGGAGGTGATACCTCACCTTGTACAATATCTGAAAAAACTGGGTTCATATCAATATTTGTTACTATTTCAGATAATATATGACTTGGATTCAAACCCTGGAATATATGTCCTATATGTGTCTTCTTACCTCTTACATATACTACAACCATTGTCTTACCCACAGAACCTTCATATATTACCCCGCGGTTTTTATCATCTCTCTCATGGGGCTCACCATCTATGCATAAAGCATAGCTTAAATTATACTTCTCCTTTAAATCTTTTAATAAATTTACTCCTTTTCTTGCACCAAGAGATAATGATTCCTCATCTGGTACAGACATGAACAGTATGTTACCCTTAAAATCTTCAATTTCACTATACTCTTTTAACAAGCACATATGAATGGCTGCACCAGCCTTCATATCTGCAGTTCCTCTACCAAATATCCACTCTCCACTGTTTAGATCTTTACTTGCATCCTCATTCAAATCCGCATTTATTAGTTTATCCTTTAACCTATTAGGATCATATGCGAACTCTTGCAGTATGCCGTAATCATACGAGTCCACCACATCATGATGATGCAAAAGAATTACTGTTTCATTTCCTTCCCCTTTTACCAACCCCCATACTATTGACCTTTTTAACGGATCTGACTCTATTACGTACTTCCCAAAGTTGTCAGTGTTCTCTTTAAAATAATCAACCTCCTTTAACCACTGGTAGATAAACTCTTCAACATCCTTTTCCAAATCTGTCCCAGTGTCACTTTTAATACTAACTAATTTATAGAGTAAAGCTCCTATATCCTTATACATATTCCCTCCTTATGTTTACTGGTGGAACGCCCTATCACTTTATTCCATTATACACAATTGATAAATATGGGTCAAATAAACAACCCTCTATACATTTGTATAAAGGGTTGTGGAAATTTCAATTATTCTTCATCTAAGAAATTATTAACTGCATCAAATACCTCATCTTCACCTATAATCAACAGAATATCACCCACTTCTATTGTTGCATAAGGTCCAGGTGAAAGTATTGTTTCATCCGCTCTTCTAATACCAACTATGGTAGCTCCTGTATTTTGCCAAAAGCTTAGTTTTCCTATAGATTTTCCTATTACTTTGCAGTTTTCAGTAATTTCAACTTCAAATGGCGTCAGGGCTGTTGTATTACTTAATATTGAACTTCTTTCCACAATCCTATCAATAGTTGTTAGAATTTCCTTTTCCAATTGATGTTTTTTCTCAATCTGTTCCATTAACTTAATTTTAAATGAAGCTAAACTTTCAATATTCTTAAATCTGTTAATGTACTTGTAAGCCTTTTCTTTGGATAGGATTGTTATTCCACTACCCTTTGATGATTCAACCACTCCAACATCTTCCAATATCTTAACAGCACGTCTTATGGTTTCAGGAGATACATTATATGTTCCTGCCAATGTGGACCTGCCATAAAGCTTTTCACCTTCTGTATACTGTCCCTTGTATATGGCATTTGCAATATCAAGAGCTATTTTTTCATATCTGGGGCTACTATGATTATCATCCATTTAAAACACCTCAACTGTATAGTAATAATTGTTTCACACTACTTTAACTTTTTATACTCCTTAACTATTTCATCCCCATTTAGTGGACGTCCATCATATTTTAATATTCTTCCACCTACAACTAGTCTTGTCTTCTCATTGATTAAACTTTCAAGTTGGCCAGTCCTGTTTTGTTCTATGGTAATTATCTTTTTTGCATTTTTACCAAGTTCATTTATAAGCTTCGTGGGAAATGGCCATATATCACCATATACCAATGCTCCAAACGAACTTTTCTCTTTGTTCAGTTCATCTACTGCTTCCTTTAAAGCACCATATGTTGCGCCAAATGCAACAAAAAGAATCTCTGGATTATCTACGCCCATCTGCCATGGTTCTTCTACTTCATTAGCTAAAATCTCAAACTTCTTCATTCTCTTATCCATCATTTTGTTTCTTGTTTCTATGGCTTCATCAATATTTCCATATTCATCATGTTCATGACTATCAACAAGTACTATCTTATCTTCGTACTGCCCAGGATTTATTCTTGGTGATACTCCATTATCAGTATACTTATATCTTTTATATCTTCCTTCCTCTAGCTCATCCTTAGATGACAAATATCTTTCTATTCTAATTTTATCAAACTCAAAAGGTTTGCTGGTCATCATATAGTCAGTAAGATACTCTTCAGTCAAAAGAATCACAGGCATCTGATACTTCTCAGCCAAGTTAAAAGCTCTTGCAGTCTGATAAAAAGCATCCTCAGGTGTTCTTAGTGAAATTACCATTTTGGGGAATTCACCATGACCTGAATGTATTACAAATCTCAAATCTCCTTGTTCTGTACGCGTTGACAATCCAGTTGCTGGCCCTGGTCTTTGAGCATTTACAATCACAGCAGGAAGCTCTGTTATTCCGGCTAAACTCATTGCTTCAGTCATTAGTGCAAATCCTCCTCCAGATGATCCAGTCATTGCCCTTACACCAGCATAGGTTGCTCCTAGAACCATATTTAAAGCTCCAACCTCATCTTCTATCTGGTCCACAAGTATACCCATCTGAGAAGCTTTAGATGAAATATAGCTCATAACACTGGTTGAGGGAGTCATGGGGTATCCGCAGTAGTACTTAACCCCTGCTGCTATTGCTCCTAATGCCAATGCTTGGTTACCATTGATGATTATATTTTCATCCTTTTTAAGTTCAATTGAATATTTTTCTATCCCTATATCATATCCCTTTATTAAGCCTTTTAAGTTTACCTCCAGAATCCTATCCTTGAACATCTCCTTAACTGCATTCTCTGCTATTTCAATATCCATCCCTAAATACTTAACTATTGCCCCAAATCCTATGGTTGGAATTATTTTACTATTTCCTATCTCTTTTGCAATCTTATTTAATGAAAGGTGGTAAAAGTCCTCTTCTTGTAACATTTCATCATCTACGAGAATAATTCCATCTTCATTAAGATTTTCTCTGTGTATCTGCACACTCTCTTCTGTCAGGGCAAAAATCATATCTACCTTCGTCTTATAAGTATAAAGTGGTTTGTCAGAAAATCTTACCTGCATGAAATTATGACCGCCTCGTACCATGGACATGTAATTTTTGTAAGTGAAAACATGGTATCCACTTCGTTTAATTGTTCTTTCCAATAAATGTACAACTGTTTCAATTCCTTGTCCTGCTGCTCCACCAATTAATATTGTATAATCCATATTATCACCACCTTTAATAGAAGTCATTCATTAATTTTTCAGCATCCATGGGATCTAGTTTAACATCAACTAATGGTTTTCCATTTCGAATAAACTCAAATCTGTCCTCATATGTTTCTCTTTCAACCTTATAGAGTATTCCTATTGGAATTTCATCTCCAAATTCCAAAGCCTTTTTGTATGCTAAATCAAAATCAGTATAATCGTAGTCATCTGGTAATTTGTAGGCCCTGTCCTTATACCATTGATATGTATTTACTTTATTCCATACTACGCATGGTTGTAATATATCTAAATGTGCATACCCTTTATATAGTATGGCTTCTTTCATAAGTTCAACTAAATGGGGTATGTCTCCAGAAAATCCCCTGGCCACAAAACCAGCTCCCATGGTTAGACTCAAAGCTAATGGTTTGACGGGTTCAACCTTAACACCTTCATATTGCAATGTTGTTATCTGTCCCAGAGCAGTTGTAGGTGAACCCTGACCCTTAGTCAGTCCATAAATTTGGTTATCATGAACAAAGTGAGCAATATTAATATTTCTCCTGATTGTATTAATAAAATGATTTCCACCTTCACCATAAGTATCTCCATCACCTGATTCAGCTATTACTGTTAAGTCTTTATTAGATAGTTTAATACCAATAGCAGGGGGCAAGGCTCTGCCATGTAATCCATTAAATCCATTGGCATTTATGTAATGAGGCATTTTCGCCGCTTGTCCTATCCCAGTTACTATAACAGCTTTATAAGGGGGAATATTAAGTTCTTCCAGAGCCTGTTTAAGAGCTGTCCTGATCATATAATTACCACATCCAGGACACCAAGATGGGTCATAAAGTTCATATTCACAATTCATATCTTCTCTACCTCCTTTATGATTTACTGTGTTAATCTAAATTATACCATATTGTTTCCATTGTTGTACTGAATTAAAGTATGTATAATATAATAAATGTGAATTTTATTTAAATATTCATACCCTGAGTAACGAATTGTAACACTTGATACTAATACTAATTTTGGGAGGACTTTAATATGACTAAAACTCTAAGAGATTATGGAATCACTCCTGGACACATAAAGTGCGGGAGGAATAATTTAATAACTGATGTAAAAGGGGTAAAGGTCGGCCATAAAACTCTGGATGATGGCGAGATAAAAACAGGAGTGACAGTAATTTTCCCTCACGAAAATAACACCTTTAAGAATAAAGTTATAGCTGCATCCCATGTTATAAATGGTTTCGGTAAATCAGTGGGATTAATTCAAATTGATGAACTGGGAACTTTGGAAACACCAATTATTCTTACAAATACTCTAAGTGTTGGAGTAGCACAAAATGCCCTTATAAAGTATATGCTGGATCATAACCATGATATAGGTGTGGATACAGGAACTGTTAATTGTGTAGTTGGTGAATGTAACGATGGAGTTTTAAATACTATTAGAAAATTACATGTAAGAGAAGAAGATGTCTTAGATGCTTTAAACTCGTGTAGTGAGGTTTTTGAACAAGGAAATGTAGGCGCTGGCACTGGAATGGTTTGTTATCAATTAAAGGGTGGTATTGGTTCTTCATCTAGAGTTATAGAACTTGATGGATTTGAGTATACTGTGGGTACACTAGTATTGTCTAACTTTGGGTCTTTGGAGGATTTAATGGTCTTAGGTAATCCTGTTGGTCAAAATATTAAGGAAAATATGGGTATAAATAGGCAAGATGATAAGGGCTCTATTATTGTTTTAATAGCAACAGATATTCCTCTGACTGCAGATCAGCTTAAAAGATTGTGTAAAAGAGCACAGTCTGGTATTGCCAGAACAGGTGGATATACAGGGAATGGCTCAGGTGAAGTTGCAATAGCTTTTTCCACAGGTAATTGTATCCCCCACTATTCTGATAATGATTTTCTAAATATAAGGACAATAAATCAAGATAAACTTGATATAGTTTTTAAAGCAGTTGTGGAATCTACTGAAGAATCCATCATTAATTCTATGTTGTGCAGTAGAACAACGGTTGGGAGAAATCATAAGGAAATTAAAAGCTTATCTGAGTATTTCTATTAATTAGTTAGGATGTGATTTAAATGGACATGTACACAATATTAGTTGTGGAGGATGAAGCTCCCATTAGAAAAGTTATTAAAGATTATCTTGTTAATAGTGGCTATAAAGTAATTGAAGCTAATGATGGAAAAACTGCAATGGATCTTTTTTTAAATAATGAAATCCATCTAGTTCTTCTTGATCTTATGCTTCCTCAACTAAGTGGAGAAGAAGTATGCGAAAGAATAAGAAAGACTTCTAATGTTCCAATAATTATGCTAACTGCAAAGTCAGAAGAGAGTGAGAAGATAGAAGGTTTCTCATTGGGAGCAGATGATTATGTTGTGAAACCATTCAGTACTAAAGAACTGCTAGTAAGGGTTGAAGCACTACTTAAGAGGACTTATCTTTATAAAAAAATTGCATCAAAAAAAATATATCTTCAAGATAACAGGATAATAATTGATACTGATGATAAGACAGTGAAAAAAGATGGTCAATTTATAGACCTAACAAACCACGAGTATCAACTTTTACTTCAACTATCTCTGCATAAGGGAAGTATCCTAACTAGACAACAATTGATAGAACTTGCCTTTGGCTTTGATTATGATGGGTACGACAGAACAATTGATGCCCATATTAAGAATATAAGGCAGAAGCTGGAAGATAATCCTAAAACTCCCACTACAATTCTTACAGTTTATGGAGTAGGATATAGGTTAGCTCAGTAATCTTTGTTAATATTCATTCTTTCTTCACAATTGTATCATATACTTTATTTAAGGAGGTAATATAATGAGCTTAAGACGAAAGTTAATAGTTGGATTTTCCATAGCGATCATAAGCTCGCTATTTTTGGTAAGTATTATCTCCATGTTTATAATTAACGATAGATTCCAAACTTACCTAGAAATTGAACAAGTTAATAGGTTCAAGTCCATAAGTGATGAAATCTCATCACTTTATATAAACAACAACTATTCTATGCGAGGGTCTAACTTTGAACGAACAGCAAGCAGAGAAGGTATAGAGATTACTGTATTAAATGAAAATGGAAATACAGAGTATTCAAGTGGTACTCCAAGGATGAGAGGTATGGGTAGAGGAATGATGCAGAATACTATTTCTAGTGATATCTTAAAAACAATCCACTTTGATATACTTGATAATGGGAATAAAGTAGGTGAAGTAATAATTGGATATTACAACTATTCATACATTACTGAATCGGCTTCTGTATTTTTCAACACATTACAAAGATCCATAGTTTTATCTGGGATCATTGCTTTATTGATAGGTTTGATTATCAGTTTGGTACTTTCAAGGAAAATTTCAACTCCATTGGTTGATATTACAGACACTGCCAATAGAATAACCAAAGGTGATTTCAAGTCTATCCCCATCAAGAACTCAAATATTACAGAAATTGACCAGCTATCTCAATCCATAGATTATTTAAAAGGTGAGCTTATTAATCAGGAGAGAATTAGAAAAGAATATGCTCATAACATCTCCCACGATCTAAGGACACCTTTGACAACTATAAAAACATATATTGAAGCTATTCAAGATGGAATATATGAACCTAACAGTGACAATTTGACACTTCTGAAGGATGAGATAGATAGAATCAATAAATTAGTTGAAGACTTGAAAAATAGTTACAATATCACCAAGGAAGATTTAGGGTTGATAATCACTGAATATAACTTAAATGAAGAACTTAGAAACATAAAACTAACGTATGAAAGACCAATTAATAATGAATCCAAGAAACTCATAATTGAAGTAAGAGATGAGATTATTGTTAATCTGGATAAGAGCAGAATAAGAGAAGCTATTGTCAATCTATTGGATAATGCTAGAAAGTATACTAATCCAGGTGGAAGGATTGTAATTTATGCTGCTAAAACCAATGATGAAATAATAATTGGAGTGAAAGATGATGGAATAGGAATTCCTGAAAAGGATCTCCCTTATGTTACTGAAAGGCTATATCGTACTGACCCATCTAGAAATAAGGATACTGGTGGTTCAGGATTAGGTTTATCATTGGTAGATACAATCGTTAAAGCTCATAATGGTAAATTATTAATTGAAAGTTCCCCAGATAAAGGCACTTCCGTTTTCATGGTATTTAAAACACCTCCCAAAGATTGATCTCTTGGGAGGTGTTTTCATATTACATATAAATAATCTCTAAGATTATTCTTAACTACTTTTGCAGGAATTCCCACAGCTGTTGAATTTGCTGGAATGTCTTTAAGCACTATTGAATTTGCACCAATTTTAGAATTATCACCAATTTTAATTGGCCCAAGAATTTTTGCTCCTGCTCCGATTGTTACGTTATCACCAATATTTGGATGTCGTACTTCATTTTTTTCTCCACCAATACCACCTAAAGTTACCCCATGATAAAGAGTCACATCATTTCCTACAATGGCAGTCTCGCCAATAACTATACCCATCCCATGATCAATAAATAATCCTTCACCGATTTTTGCTCCTGGATGGATTTCAATACCAGTCTTTTTTCTTGATCTGTATGAAATAAATAAAGCAGTATTTACAAATCCCTTTCTATATAGTAGATTTGAAACTCTATATCCTATTATTGCCCTTAAACCTGGTGAAAATAAAAATGCTTGCAGTATGTTTTTTGTTGCCGGATCCTTGTTTAATATGGTATTGGCGTCTCTTTTTATATTCTTTAACACATTACTCACCCTTAAATAAAATAGTTGATAGGTATCTTTCACCAGTGTCAGGTAAAATAGTCACTACGTTTCTACCCTCACCAAGTTCCTTAGCCATTCTAACTGCAGCAGCAAAGTTTGCTCCAGCACTCATTCCAGATAAAATACCTTCTTTTTTTGCTAGATATCTAGCAGCTTCATAAGCTTCATCCTCAGTCATATTGATAATCCGATCTACAACAGATGCATCATATATATCAGGTATAAAATTAGCCCCAATTCCCTGAATACCATGACTTGCTGGAGTTCCATTTGTCAATACCTGTGATTTTTCAGGTTGAACTCCTATAATCAATATATCTTCAATATTTTCCTTAAGCCTACTCCCCACGCCACTTATGGTACCTCCCGTACCCACACCTGCAACAAAAGCACTTATATGATTTTTTAAATCATTTAATATCTCCTTTGATGTTGTCTCATAGTGAGCCTTTACATTGGAATTATTCATAAATTGACTTGGCATAAAGTATCCATTTTCATTAACCAACTCATTTGCTTTATCCACTGAACCCCTCATTCCAATTGTTCCTTGGGTTAAAATAAGATCTGCACCAAAAGCCTTAACCATTAGCTTTCTTTCCTCCGTCATGGTCTCAGGCATAACAATTATAACCTTATATCCCTTAGCTGCACCTATCATAGCTAGAGCTATTCCAGTGTTGCCACTGGTTGCCTCAATTATTGTATCCCCTTCTTTTAGAATACCTTTTGCTTCTGCATCCTGGATCATATATAAAGCAGCTCTATCCTTGACACTACTCCCAGGATTAAAGCTCTCTATCTTTAAATAAATATCCGCCATATCTTTATGCATTCTTTTTGCCTTTATAATAGGTGTTTCACCAATTGTTTCTAAAATACTATTGTATAACATACTCTACCTCCTAAAATTTGTAATAAAAAAAAACCTTCCCCCTGTAAATAATATACAGAGGCAAAGGTTAATCTTCGCGGTTCCACTCTGATTAGGATTTCTCCCATCTCTATTCAGATACTTTCATATCCTAGTTCTGTAACGGGAACTCCCGTATTGGTCTACTTAATTCAACCAAAAGCTCCTTGGTGCACTTCATCTACATCAATACAGATAACTCCCACCATTGTTATCCTCTCTTTGGTATTAATCATAAACTACTCTACCAACTCAAAGCTATTATTAATAATTATTATCAACTACTATAGTTTATCAAATATTTATAAAAATGCAAGTAATTTCTAAAAAATTATTGTACCGAACACTTTTCAACTTTAAGGTACTTAATCCCTAAGTA
>JAUWAD010000059.1 GCA_030602225.1 Bacillota bacterium
AAGTTATACAACAAACTGCGTGAATGGAAATATAAAACTAGAAAACGGGAAAATCGTTCTGCCTAAACTGGGTAAAATAAGGCTCAAACAACATAGAAGGGTACCCGATAATTACAAACTTAAGTCTGTGACAGTCAGCCAAACCCCAACGGGAAAATATTATGCAAGTATCCTGTACGAATATGACATCCACATAGAGCCAGTTGAACCATGTAGGTTCCTAGGGCTAGATTATTCCATGAAAGTGTTATTTGTATCATCTGATGGTGCATCATCCCAATACCCAGGATATTATCGCCAAGCCCTGGAAAAGTTGAAAAAGGAACAGAAAAAGTTGTCAAAATGTCAAAAGGGTAGCAAAAACCGTAATAAACAGCGAATCAAAGTATCAAAACTGCATGAAAAAGTGGCAAGCCAACGAAAAGACTTCCTCCACAAGGATTCAAGGCAGATAACCAATGCCGTAGATGTTGTGTGTATAGAAGACTTAAACATGAAGGAACTGTCGCAAACCCATAATTATGGTAAGAGTGTCTCAGATAATGGTTATGGCCTATTGGTATCCATGCTTGAGTACAAGTTGAGAGAACAAGGCAAACAGTTAGTTAAAATCGACAAGTGGTTTCCAAGTTCTAAAATGTGTAGTAAGTGTGGAGAAGTAAAAGATTCAATGTCCCTTTCGGACCGAGTATACCACTGCAACGCTTGTGGAGAAACAATAGACAGAGACTATAATGCAAGCATAAATATAAGAGAAGAAGGTAAACGTTTGGTATTAGGGTAAAGGAAAAGAACCGTGGGGCACACGGGGATAGCTCGCTTATGCTGTAGCCGTTAGGTTACTCGAACGAGAAGCCCCCACTTCTTCAAGTGGTGGGAGCATGTCACCTGTAACATTCCATGACATGAAGAAGGGGTTAGTCAATGCTCCTGATTATACTGGAAAGATATTTGTAGAAGATATAGGTATACCTAGTTTCTAAATATATTTTTTTAGAGAGGATAGTAATGGAAATAGATTACATTATTACCATAGAAAACAAAGGGTCTGATGCCCTCCTTAAAAAAATGAATACTGATCATATATCAATGGTACAGGTGGATGGTTATCCAATTTTGTTTCATCTGTTCAATTTGTATAAAACAAAGAGACACATTATTATTACAGATGAAAAATCCAAAATATTGGAGGAATATTTAAGGTTGTTCAGCCCTGTGAACCATACTGTTTTAAATAGAAGTGGGGATTTTTTAGGGAAGATAAGTGATAGTATTCCATATGGAAATCGAATTATGATAATTAAACCCAATGTCATACTAGAAGAAGATATTCTCAGTGATCTTATGGAGGATAATTACATAGGATGGGTAGGAGATAATATGAGAGAAAATGATTTTGACTATATTATTCTTAAGGATAATAACTACCTTATGGACATACTAGCATCCCCCACATATAATCCAGGTGTTTTGAGGGGTAAAATAGACTTTAAGTTGTTAAATGTAAATGAAGGTAAAAAAATCCTAGGATATGAGGATTTAGTAGTAGATAGTAAAAAGGTCAAGTCAAGATCATATAATCACATCGAATTTTATGAAGATAAGGTTGTAAAAAAACCAAAAAATAAGATGGCTCGGGACTTCATCCAGATAGAAATAAACTGGTATAAGAGGTTGAAGGAGTTGGAGTATGGAAAGATTCCAAATTTACTTGGTGAAGAACCATTTACACTTGAGAGAATTTATGGTAATGATATTTATCGTAGTAACATAGAGTTTGGTGATAGGAGAAAAGTATTAAGAAATATTATAGAGGCACTTGATGATATTCATAGTTTGGAAACGACAAAATCAAATTTAGACAGTATCATGTACTGTTATTATGAAAAGACATTTGAGAGGATTAGAAGGGTAAAGGATATTATCCCATTCTCAGATGATAAGGAGATTACTATAAATGGGAAGAAGTGTAAAAACATCCTGTATTATCTTGATGATTTTAAGGAACTGGTAAAAAGGGAGTTAATACCTGATGAATTTAATCTGATCCATGGGGACTGTACATTCTCAAACATTATTCTTGAAGGGGATAAAGGTGTAAAATTAATAGATCCTCGGGGGTATTTTGGAGATGAGTTCCTTTATGGTGATAAGTACTTTGACTTTGCAAAACTATACTTCTCATTCTTTGGAGGGTATGATTGGTTCAACCATGGGTTATTCAATCTATTTTTAGGCAGTGCTGGGGTAGAGCTGATTCAGGAGGAGACGGGTTGGGAACATCTAGAGGATGAGTTTTTCAACTTAATAGGTATTGATAATAGAAGAAGAGTCCAGATAATTCATGGGATAATCTGGTTAAGTATAACAGTGTATGTTTGGGAAAACTATAATGCAATATGTGGAGCATTCTATAGGGGGATATATATCCTCAATGAGTACATGGAATAGCCATGGAAAGGAGTAATACATGATAGTACTAATAACAGGTGGATTAGGATTTCTTGGGAGTCATATTTGTGTGGAGCTAATGGATAAAGGATACCAGGTTATAGTTGCTGATAATCTATCCAATTCAAATATAGATGTACTGGATAAGATAAACCTCATAAATGGTAAAAAACCCATATTCTATAATGTTGATGTTTGTAAGGCTAAAGACTTGGAGCAGATTTTTACTGTTCATAAGATAGAAGGAGTAATTCATCTGGCAGGTTACAAGGCAGTTTTGGAGTCTGTTGTTAATCCTTTGAAGTATTACAATAATAATATTACAGGGACCCTGAATCTATTGGAATTGTGCAAAGAGTATGGAGTTAATAGATTTGTGTTTAGTTCATCAGCAACGGTTTATGGAGACCAGGTTTCACCCCTTCATGAGAATATGGAGGTAAAAAGAGGAACAAATCCCTATGGTGAGACAAAGATAATGATTGAGAGAATACTTGAAGATTACTCCCATTCCAACAAGGAATTTGGAGTAATAGTATTAAGATACTTTAATCCCATAGGGGCACATGAAAGTGGATTAATAGGTGAGGATCCAAAGGGTATACCCAATAATTTGATGCCATATTTGACAAGGGTTGCCAATGGTGAATATCCTTATTTGAATATATATGGAGATGATTATAATACTATAGATGGAACAGGCGTTAGGGATTATGTCCACGTTGTGGATATTGCTAAAGGACATATGGTGGCAATGGAGAAAATGAAAAATGGTTATGATGTATTCAATCTGGGAACAGGAAGAGGAACATCAGTTTTGCAGTTAGTGGAAACCTTTAAAGGGGTAAATAATGTAGAAATACCATTTAAAATAGTGGATAGAAGGCCAGGGGATATTGCAGTGGCGTATGCCAATGTGGATAAAGCAAGTACTCTTTTATCATGGAAGGCACAAAGAACACTAGAAGATATGGTAAGGGATAGCTGGAATTTTCAGTTAAGGAATAATGTTAATAATTTATTATAATTTCCACAATATAATTGACGGTAGTATGCTAAATTGTTATAACTATATTATTAAGCCTCTAATTAAAGGAGATTCATATGTCAAACCAACATACACATCATGATATCAATAATAAGGGAGATTTGAATATATCAGTTGATTTAAAATATCATACCCTAGTGGATGGATTAGCCCTTGGGGTAGTTTATCTGTCAAAAGATCTTAAAGTAATAGATAAGAACCATTTAATAGATTATTGGTTTCCTGTGGATTCTAAAGATACATTATTTTGTTATGAATCTTTGGATTTGAATAAGAGAGCTGAACAGTGTGAAGACAGTAGAGTGCTTGATGTATTTGAAACTGGTTATTCCAATGAGAGTATAAGGGTAAAGAAGACGGCAATAGGATTAAGAACCTTTAAGATTATAGCTAGACCTATCAAGGATGAGAATAACCAGGTTGTAGCAGTAATGGAAACGTTGGAGGATATAACTGATCTATTGGAATCCCAAAGGATAAAGGATGAAAGTCAAAAACAGCTTTTAGAATCAAATCTTAGATTTTCACAACTTTCCATGCAGAGTAAATCAGTTACATGGGAAGTGGATGCCCATGGAATATTCACATATATCAGCGATAATGTTGAAACGGAGTGGGGATATAGGAAAGAGGATTTAATTGGCAAAAAGTACTTTCATGATTTAAATCCCACTGATATTAGAGATAAGTACAAAAATGAAATACAAGAAAAGTTAAATGAAGGTGAAAGCTTCACAGGACTGGAAAATCCCATTCTGACTAAATCAGGAGATATTAAGTGGGTAATCAGTGCAGGAGTGGCTAAAAGAGATAAATCAGGGAATATTATAGGACTAAAATGCATTGACACGGATGTTACAAAACAGAAGGAAACTGAGCATCAGCTTATAAGAAACAGAAAATTCTTAAGTAATATGCTGGAATACAGTGGAACACTGGTTTATCTTAAAAATCTTGAAGGAACGTACCTTTTCGTTAATAAGAAATGGGAAGAGATTACCAAGAGAAATAGAGATGAAACCATTGGTAAGAAGGATTATGAAATCTTTTCCTCTGAGATAGCAAGAAAGTTTGTTGAAAATGATAGAAGAGTCATGGAAGAGAAGAAGGTTATGGAGTTTGAAGAGCATCTTGATTATGAAGATAATACATTTTATTTCCTATCCATAAAGTTTCCCATATTTGACGAAAATGACCAACTCACCAGTATATGTGGAATAACAACAGATATTACTGAAAGAAAGATGGCTGAGGAGAAAATTCTTTATCTTGCAACCCATGACTATTTGACTGGTTTACCAACAACTCAGGTAATAAAGGACAGAATGAAGGTGGCAATTGAGTTGGCAAAGAGAAATAGCACTAATTTCTCGGTGCTATTAATAGATTTGGATGGATTTAAAAGCGTAAATGATACCTATGGTCATGATGCGGGGGATAAGGTTTTAGTTACGGTTGCTCAAAGAATAGAAGAGACCATCAGAAAATCCGACACAGCATCAAGAATTGCTGGGGATGAGTTTATGGTTCTTTTGATGGAGACATCAGATGAAAATGCTTTAAATACATTGGTATCTAGAATAAAGGATAGAATTAATGAGCCAATTGATGTTAATGGAGGGGTAATTAGTGTTAGCAGTAGTATAGGCGTTGCCACATACCCTTTACATGGACAAAGTATTGATGAACTTGTGAGATATTCAGATAGAATGATGTATATGGATAAAAGAGGAAGATAGAACATAGGCGAATTATTATATTCGCCTATTCTTATATTCAGATTATTAATTATACTTTAAGATTGTCTTAAGCTATATACTATTCTGTATTGTTAAAGAGTTGGGAGGAAGAGTTAATTGAATTATATTATCCGACCAGGAGAAGAAACAGATGTGCCAAGGTTGACAGAAATATATAATATGTCCATAGAAAAGGGAAAAATAACTGCTGATATGGATAAATTAAGCTTAGAAAATAGACTAATATGGTTTTCAGGGTTTACAGACAGACACCCTATATTTGTAATAGAGGTTGATTCCAAAGTGTTGGGATATTGCTATCTATCCCCATACAGGCCAGGTAGAAGAGCACTGGATAGTGTAGTGGAAATAAGCTATTATCTTGATCTAGACTACACTAGTATGGGATTGGGTTCCCTATTAATGGAGAATACCTTAAGTATTGCTAAAACATTAGGTTACAAGACTGTGGTTGCCATACTATTAAGTAGTAATTCTCCAAGTATAAGAATCCTTGAGAAGTTTGGATTCAGCAAATGGGGAGAGATACCCCAGGCAGCAAATTATGGAGATGATTGGTATTCCCATCTGTATTATGGAAAGAAACTATAATTATGTAAGGAGATAGCTATGATAAAGGAATTTGAAGGTAAGTTACCAAGATTACATGAAAAGACATATTTGGCGGAAGGTGCCAAGGTAATTGGAGATGTGGTAATGGAGGAGTATTCCAGTCTTTGGCATAATGTGGTGGCCAGGGGAGATATTAATAGAATTTATGTGGGCAGATACTCCAATATTCAAGATAACTCTGTGCTTCATGTGGCAGATGATCAGGAATGCTTTGTGGGGGATTTTGTAACTGCCGGACATGGTGTGATGCTACATGGATGTAGAGTGGAGGATCACTGTCTTATAGGGATGGGATCTGTAATTTTAAATGGAGTGATAATTGGTAAGGGTAGTATCATAGCCGCTGGGGCAGTTGTTAAGGAAGGTATGATAATACCACCATTTTCCCTTGTGGCAGGGGTACCAGCAAAGATAATCAAAGAATTAACTCATGATATTGAGAAAATTCATGCCCAGGCACTGAAGTATAAGACTCTCTGGACAGAAAGATATGGTATATTGCCAGATGCAGATGGGGAAAGGTATAAAGGAGAGAAAATTGTGTAAATTTTTGTATTAAGGGCTTATGTTTTATTGTATAATAAAAACATTATTGAAAAATATTATTCAAAGAGGTCTTTATGTTTAATAATCCAAGAATAAATAGAAAAATAGTATTTGTAATATCCATAACTATGGTCCTTCTGGTGATGTATTTATCCAATTCTCTTCCATCAAAGGACTATAGGTTGGTTAAGTCTGACTTGATTGATCTTAACAGTGGGTGGACCTTAGAGTATGATGGAAATGTGTTAGAAAATGTTACCCTACCTTATGATTTGGGGTTAAAGGAAAACACACCTTATACTGCCAGTTTGGTACTGCCAGATGAATTAAGGGAGAATATAAGGTTGAGAATAAGATCATCCATGCAGGATATAGTGGTGTATGTTAATGGAATTGAAGTTTTCAGGGATGTCAAGGAAAATGGAAGTTCCCTAATGGTGCCTGATGCCAGTCTCTGGCATTTATTCAAGTTGCCAAACAATATAGAAGGTCAGGAACTTAAGCTTGAAATGATATCTCCAACCATGGCATTTTCCGGGGTGATCAATGAGGTTTATGCAGGGGATGGAAAGGACTTGCTTTATAATATAGCCAGGAATAATATATTCAATATATCCTTAAGTACTCTATTTTTCATATTTGGTTTCTTTACCTTGCTTCTTGGAATAATACTAAAGAATCTAGGGGATAATAGATTATTGTACCTTGGCATATTCGCAGTGCTTGTATCACTATGGATATTTACTGAGTCAAAGATAATGCAGGTCTTTACTGGGAATAGATTTATTATTGGAGGCTTGAGCTATATGTTGGTGCCATCTATACCCATGGCCTTTTCATTGTTTTTAAAAGAATCCATCTTGAAGAAGTACAGAGATATTATGGTAGTATTTGCCTTTATGTTCTTAATTAACCTATTCATTAATTTATATTTACAGCTTGCGGGAATAGCCAATCTTATATCAAGTGTACAACTTACAATTGTATTGATACTTTGCGCACTTTCAAGTGCACTTTTCTTCATGATCTTGGAGTGGAGAAAATATGGAAATCAGCAAGCCAAGAATATGCTTATATTTTCAAGTATATTGAGTATATTTTTAATCATAGAAGCTATTATTTTCTTCTTAGGTAAGTATGAATATACCAGTCTTTATTCAGGAATTGGTATTTTTGTGTTCTTCACCTTGATATCAGTAAGTACATTCAGATCTGTAAATGAGATGTTACTTAATGAGAGAGAATCAGAGATACTAAAGAAATTGGCATATAAGGATATATTGACCAATATGGGGAACAGAGCTGCCTATGAGAAATATCTTGATAAATTAAGAGAGAATGTCAAAGGTAAAGAATTCAGACTAGTAATGATGGATATTAATAACTTAAAGTTCATCAATGATAATTTTGGACACAAGGAAGGAGATAAGGCTATTATCAGTTGTAGTAGTGTAATAGAAGAAACTCTAAAACCTCATGGACAGTGCTTTAGAATCGGTGGAGATGAGTTTGCATGCATACTTATGGAACTTGATGATGAAGGATATGATAATCAGGTTCAAAGGATGAAGGAAAAGTTGGAAATAATCAATGGTGAGAACCCATATGTCTTAGATATTGCCATTGGCTCAAATGTATATAATTATAATAAACATGAAGATATAAGTGAATTTATCCATGATACAGACTTGAAGATGTATACGAATAAGAAGTTAATGAAGAGCACATAAGGAGCAAAGAATGTTTAGAAGAAAATTACCTTGGATGCCAGTAATCCTGTGGATGCTGGTTATCTTGTATTTAAGCAGTCAAAGCGCAGATCAGTCAAATCAGTTGAGCATGGGAGTTACTGTAAGAATATATGAAGCTGTTAATATATTACTTCCTGAGCTTGAAGTGGATGTGTTCAACCACATGGTAAGAAAGTATGCCCATTTCTTTGCTTACATGATATTGGGAATATTGAGTGTTAATGCTTTATATTTAAATGGAATAAAAGATAGAAAAGCCATATTATATAGTTTCATTATTTCATTCTTATATGCAATATCAGATGAGATTCACCAGATATTCGTTCCTGGAAGGGCAGGTCAGGTGATGGATGTTCTTATTGATTCATCAGGAGGGATAATAGGTATAGCAATATATGCATCAGTCTATAGTCTTACAATAGGAAAAAGGCGGATCCACTAAGGATTCGCCTTTTTAATGAATAACTATCTATGGGAGATCTGCTCCTTTTAATTTAAGGAATTGGTAAACTGCATTATAGTATTCAGCTTTATTAAACTTACTAACTCCTTTAAAAGTATTACCTCTTGATTCTCTTGCAACTAGTGAGATATAGTTTCCATACATAGGTTTATTATTCTTGTGCATTCCCACGACATATCTGTTGCTGATGTTGTATTTCTTTAGAATACTGTTAGCTATAGCTGGAGCAGCTGGATAGCTATCTTCATCTTCATCGTCATCTGGAATTGGAGTAACTCCACTGGTTAGAACCAATTTTACTGCGATGTTTTTGTTAAGATTATTTACTGTTAGAACATTTATGTTGTCTGTGTTTACCTTAACTCCATTTATTTGCCATTCCTTAACTTTGTATCCAGTGGATGGATTTGCTACAAAGATCAAGTCTTGACCTTTATCAACAAGGGCTGGACTTTGAATATTTAAGCCACCAGCAAATGCTGCCATAGTTCCAGTACCACCAGTAACTTCAAAGGTAACAGTATATTTAGTAACTGGAGCAGTTATTGGCTCAAATACAACCTTTACATCCATATTACCCTTTATGTTTAGTAGGGTGTGAGTTTGTACAGTGGAAACATATTTTTCATTGTTTATAATCCATTCCTTAACCTTATAACCGGTATTAGGTGTTGCTGTAAAAATGACGTTGCTATGGGTTAAAACAGTATTTCCTGAGATGAAATTAATACTATTATGTGTAGCTGTTAGGATTCCATTACCTCCTTGTACGCCAAAAGTAACAATATGGTTTGCTGGAGTGATACTAGCTTTGGTTGTTGGAGCTCCTTCTAAACTAAGCTTATACTTCATAGCATCTGATCCAGTTAGAGATGCTGATATTATATTTACTTGAATGTCAGTACCAACATCAGGTGTTTGGAAGTTTAATACCACATCATCTAGAGCGACAGTATGTCCTGGGACTATACCTGTCAATATCAGATTATTAGTTAAGAATTCAGCGACTTTAGTTCCATCAAATACTTTGTTTTTTACTGTGAAGTTTCCGGAAATCTTTAATTCCATCTTCTCAGGAATATCATTTATGCTCTTATATAAGCCAATGTTGTCAAAATACATTTCATTTGTTGTTCCTTTGTAGGTCATAAGGAATACTTTGTCAGGATCTACATCATCAATCTTTAAATTCTGTGCTTTTAGCACACCATCAATATGCAAATCGTATGTGTTTGCAACAAGATTAACTGATAAAATCACATTATACCAATTGTCCTTCTGAAATACTCCAACTTCTTTCAAGCTATTGGTTGAGTCTTTATCTGTAGCATATAATTTACCATTGTCAAAAATTAGTTTTGGGAGCAGACTAGTGTTTGTTAGTCCACTATTTAGACTTAATTCACCTAACTTACCATTACTTAATGGCTTTATATTTGCAGTCAAAACCAGGCTGGTCATTGGTTCATCCTGCAAGTCCATGTAATGGGCTGACTCTCTGTTTGAACCAGAAATAATTCTAAATGCTTTTGTCTTTGTGCTACCATAATCCACTTCCATAACCTTCTGGTTACTTAGCCCTGATCCATTGCTAAAGTTCTTGAACACACTGGGGTATTGCCCTATGTTGTAATTCTCAAAGTCAATCAACACATTTGAAACTTCAGCACTGGCAATAAGTGGTGCAGATACTATCATGGTAAGTATCATGGCCAAGGACAGAAGTCCTGATAACGCTTTCTTGAACATCTTTTATAACCTCCCTTTATATTAAAAATACTTAAAAAACACAAAATCCGACCAATTAGGTCGGTAAGGCTGTAGGTATCAATTGCGGCATCCACAGGGTTACCGATATTCCTAAAAGAGATTTATTTTTCTGTCAAGTATATTATACCCCTTCTTGTATTAATAATGTGTTACAAACATGTATCATTTTGGTTACAAAATGTGGGTATATATGGAAAAAGAAAGGAGGAGTTTATGTGGGAATATATGAAAGTCCTAAGTATTCAGTGGTTATTAAAGAAAAGAATATTGAGATTAGACTTTATGAAGAGTTTAACATAGTACTATATGAAAATCCAAGGGATAAAAATGCCAACTCAGGATTTAATACCTTATTCTCGTATATATCCAAGGGAAATCAAAAGGAAGAGAAGATAAAGATGACGGTTCCTGTTTTGGAGGAAGAGAAGGATGGACTAAGGACTTTATCCTTTGTAGTTCCATCCAAGTATAGTTTAGATGATATTCCAGCCCCTAAGAGTAGTTTAATTCGAGTGGACAAAATTGATGGAGGATACTTTGCCAGCATAAGGTATTCTGGAATTCCCACTGAAAGAAGCTATGAGTCAAATTTGGATAAACTAGTACAGTTCCTGAAGAAAAAGAATTACAATATAAGTTCCCAGTTTTATAGGGCATATTATGATCCTCCATTTCAATTACCATTCTTAAGGAGAAATGAAATTCTAGTAAGGCTTACCAACATATCCAAGGATAGATTAATAACCAAATGATTATTGAGATGGAAAGATAATAGTGCTATACTTCATCTAAGGAATTAGAAAGTGGAGGATATGGATTTGAAACTGAGCAAAATTCACTATGGCTGGTGGATCGTCATATTTGGTGGGATTCTCACTGGATTATCAACCACCATGGTTAATACTTTGAATAGCCTTTATGTAATCCCAATTACAACTGAATTTGGATTTACCAGAAGTGAGTACATCATGACCAGTACCTTAACTGCAGTTGCAGCTATTTTTGGAGCCACACTAATTGGAAAGTACATGGATAGGTCCAATATGAAGAAAATTCAGCTTGTTCTTATACTGATTATGAGCCTTTCATACATATCCTTTGGAGTATCATCCAAGCTATGGCAGTTTTATCTTGCATCTATTATAATAGGTCTAATTTATATGTCCATTGGGATGATTCCAATATCAATAATAATAGCCAATTGGTTTGATAAGAGACAGGGTTTTGCCATGAGTCTGGTCCTGGCTGGAATAGGGATTGGTGGAGCCATATTAAGTCCTGTGACGTCCAGCCTTATAATCAATTATGGTTGGAAGATGACAAGGGTATATGTTGGAATATCTTATCTTATAATTTCTCTACCCATAGTCCTATTCATACTAAAGCCCTCCCCTGAAGATATGGGAATTAAACCCTATGGATATGAAGAGGATGACAAAGAGGATGACAAAAAAATTAACCATGATAGCAAGGTTCCCATGGTTAAGATAAAGAAGAGTACATATTATAAGTTGTTTATAATAGGAGTGGTGGTATCAGGGGTAGTATGTAATGGTGGGATGCAGCATATGGGACCATTTGTAACTGATAATCACACCCAGATCATCGCAAGCTACATGATAGCCCTTTACTCCTTCTCGGCAATCTTTGGGAAACTACTATTAGGATATATATATGATAGATTTGGAAATTCTATGAGCATGATTTTTGGGGGAGGAATGTTTACCCTGGCATATGTACTGATGACATTCTTTCCAAAGAGTATTATATTAATGACCATGGCAGCCACAGCATTTGGTATAGGAAATTCAGTGGGCTCAGTAAATATTAATCTTGTCACCTATGGGATATTTGGAAGGAATAATTATAGCAAAATCTTACCCTTTGTTAAAAGTATACAGCAGGTTGGAATGGCATCAGGGCCAATTCTTGTTTCCCTATTGTTTGAGAAGTTTAAAGGTTACTTCCTACCGTTTTCATTAAGCATATTCCTAACGGTATTTCTAACATTTTCATGGATAAAGTCATATAAGGATGCAAAAGAAGAATCTGGAGTCAGTTGATTGACTCCAGATTCTTAAAATTCATAAACTTGTCCAGGATTTAATATCACTGTATCTGTTAATTTATTCCTTCTCTTAAATTCCTGGGGATCAGCTGTTATTACTGGGAAGGTTCCATAATGCATGGGTATGGTAAGTTTTGGTTTTACAAACTCCACCGCTCTTAAAGCATCAGTAATATCCATGGTGTAATTTCCACCAATTGGTATTAGTGCCACATCCACATCTTCAACTTCCAGAAGTATCATATCCATGGTCAAACCAGTATCGCCTGCATGATATATTTTTTTTCCATTTACTTCAATGATAAAGCCACATGGATTTCCTCCATCCCTGGGACCATTTTCAGTGGGAATGGCAGAACCATGGAGAGCAGGAGTAAGCTTCACTGTACCAAAATCAAACTTGTATCTTCCACCAATGTGCATGGCATGGGTCTTTACCCCTTTTTCTGAAAGATATCCTGAAATTTCAGCATTGGTGATTACAAGAGCATTATTGTTCTTTGCCAGTTCCACACTATCACCAATGTGATCACCATGACCATGGGTAACAAAGATATGGGTCAGTTCCGTAATGTCTGCGGGCTTTAAAGGACTTGAAGGGTTTCCGTTAAGAAATGGGTCAATAATAGCTTTGAAATCTCCTTCTTCAATCATAAACACTGAATGACCTAAGTATATTAGTTTCATAAATAATACCTCCTTCTTTTCTTAGTTTCTATATACCCTATAGCCCTAATTTGAAATGTTTTTGTTAAAGCTTTGTAACCAAATCATAATAATAAGTTGATATACTAAGGATATAAAGGAGGGAAAGCACATGAAAGTAGTGGCATTAGTTTTAGTGACTGCATTGTTACTGGTGGGTTGCAGTGGTGGCATAGAGCCTAAGAACACCGCATTTGCCAGTGAAGATGTTGATAGCAAGATTACAGACAGCAATTTAAAGTTTGCCTTTGATATATTTAGAGAAATAAACAAGGGTGATTTGGATACCAACGTATTTATATCACCATTTAGCATCTCCACAGCCCTAGCAATGACATATAATGGAGCAGAAGGGGAGACCCTTGAGGAAATGGAAGAGGTTTTGAACTTTTCAGGGATACCTAGAAATATTGTAAATGTTTCATATAAGAGCTTGCTTGATTATCTGATAAGAGATGATAAGGAAGTTAAGACTCTGGTGAGTAATTCCATATGGTATAGACAAGGAGAAGAAA
>JAUWAD010000056.1 GCA_030602225.1 Bacillota bacterium
TAGTGAATCTGCTAAAGGTACTGATGGTATCAGTACCTTTAGCTTATTATTTAGGTTTTTGTTTTTATTTTTTGCAATTATACTAATTATTTCAGTTATTCCTATGAAAGTATTATTGGCTTCCGATATGATAACTGGAGATTACTTAAGGTCATGGAGAATTGGAAGTGATAATAGATTTACTATTAAATATATTCATTCAGTTGAGAGAACTCCAGTTTTGGAAGTATATACTATAGATTCTGGGGAAATCGTTTTAAGAGAGACTATTTTTCAGTCATTTGGGGCAGGTCTGCCCTCAACATCACCTTATGATTTCGAAGTTGTAGAGGATGGGTTTAGACTGTTTAATATTGATCAAAAAATGACAAACTTGATTTATCGTACAGGAGCTGTACGAGCAAATCATCAATTAATAATTGGTGATAAAATTTACCCTTTCGTTGAATTTAGTCAACCTACAGAAGGTGTTAGATTTGAGTCAAAGAAAATTAGCATTTTATCATATATAGCAAAGGAGGGTTTATAATGACAGAAGAGAAGGATTTATTAGAAAAAGAAGCTATGGATGTTGATTCTCTAATGGAGGAATTTGACAAGGAGACCTCCAGATTAAGAAAGTTAAAGGGAACCATATCGATGATTGTATCAGTCATAGCAATAGCTATGGCGACCTTCCACCTTTATACTGCAGGATTTGGAACACTATTATCATATAAGCAGAGATCATTACATATAATATTTGCTTTTGTTATTGGATTATTCCTATATCCAGCAAGAAAGAAATCAAACAAAGAGAAACCGGCAACTCTTGACTTTGTTTTAATGGCTGGTGTTATCGTTGTCTTTGGATATATATTCTTATTCCCAGAGCAAATGGCACTAAAGGGAGGAAATGCAACCCAATTAGATTTGATATTTGGGGTTATAGCGATACTTCTAACCTTAGAAGTAACAAGAAGGGTTGTTGGTCCTGAATTACCAATAGTTGCATTGGTATTCTTATCCTATGCGTACTTTGGACCATATATGCCAGGAATTTTAGCCCATAGGGGATTCTCTTTAACTAGAATTGTATCTCATATGTATATGGGATTAGAGGGAATCATGGGTATTCCAACTGGAGTATCTGCAACATTCGTATTTTTATTTATATTATTTGGTGCCTTTCTTGATAAAACAGGAGTTGGTAAGTTTTTTATAGATATGGCATTTGGTATGACTGGTCACTTAAAGAGCGGTCCAGCTATGACTGCTGTCGTGGCAAGTGGTTTTATGGGTTCAATATCTGGTAGTTCTGTTGCTAATACAGTTACAACTGGAGCATTTACAATACCACTGATGAAAAAGACGGGATATAAACCATATTTCGCAGGTGCAGTAGAGGCAGCTGCCTCTACAGGAGGGCAGATTATGCCACCTGTTATGGGTGCAGCAGCATTTATAATGGCAGAGTTCACGGGAATATCCTATCTTCAAATCATTATCGCAGCAGCAATACCTGCAGTTTTATACTATTTTGCTGTTGGTACTATGGTTCATATGGAAGCTTCTAAACTTGGATTAAAAGGAATACCTAGAAATGAGCTACCAAAGGTTAGTAAATTGTTATTGACAAGAGGCTTCTTGCTAATTCCGTTAGTCAGTGTGGTTTACTTCCTAGTATCTGGAAATACACCAACGTTGGCAGCTTTTAAAGCAATAATTATCAGTATGGTGGTTGCAGTGGTTGCAACTCTTGTTAGAAGGGATAAATCATTTACCATTAAAGACTTCTTAGGTGCTTTGGAAGCCGGTGCAAAGGGATCAGTAGGAGTGGCATGTGCCTGTGCTTGTGCAGGTATGATAGTAGGAGTTGTTACATTAACTGGTCTAGGTCTTAGAATAGCAGAGATAATAGTAACAGTTGCTCAAGGAAATCTTTTACTTACGTTGTTCTTTACCATGATAGCATCAATCATTCTTGGTATGGGTCTACCTACAACTGCAAAGTATATCGTACTTGCAACCATGGCAGTGCCAGCATTAATAAGATTGGATGTTAACCTAATGGCAGCTCATTTATTTATACTGTATTTTGGAGTTGTAGCTGATATTACACCACCAGTGGCATTGGCCGCCTACGCCGGTGCGGGTATAGCTGGAGCTAACTCAATGAAGACTGGATTCCAGGCTGTTAAGATAGCATTGGCCGCCTTTATTGTTCCTTATATATTTGCTTTAAATCCAGAGTTAATAATGGTTGAGGAAATAGTAGGAACAACAGTTGTATTTATGCCATTTATCAGGGCATTACCAGTAATAGTATCTGCAATGATAGGAATCGTATGTCTTGCCAGTGCGGTTGAAAATTACTTAATAACCAAAACAAATATTATTGAAAGAGTTGCACTTGCTATTGCAGCAGGAATGCTACTTTATCCAGGACTAATGACAGATGCATTTGGTCTTGTAGCCCTTGGAGGAACTTACTTCTTCCAGAGATTAAGACTAAAGAAAAAAGTTGTAGCCTAGGGTATAACCGAGCTGTTAACTCAGCTCGGTTTAATATTTCCACCCTTAAAAATTGACAAAGGATAAAAATAATTGTAAAATGGTTTTGTGACTTGCACCCGTAGCTCAGTCGGATAGAGCGGTGCCCTCCTAAGGCATGTGCAGGGGTTCAATTCCTCTCGGGTGCACCAATAGGTGATTAAATATGGATAGTATATATATGAAAGAAGCAATAGCAGTAGCAAAGACAAGCACCTACGAAGTACCAGTAGGTGCTGTTGTGGTTTATAAAGGAGAAGTAATTGCCAAGGGATATAATCAGAGGGAAACCCTTAAGGATCCCACTGCCCATGCAGAAATAATGGCTATTCAAGAAGCTAGCAAGAAACTTGGAGGGTGGAGGTTAATAGATTGTACACTTTATGTCACACTTGAACCATGTGCCATGTGTGCAGGCGCAATTATAAATGCAAGGATTCCCAGACTAGTTATTGGTGCCATGGATAATAGGTTTGGATGTTGTGGGTCAGTTGATAATTTAGTGGATAGCTCTAAGTTTAATCATAGAGTTGAAGTTACTTATGGAGTTCTTGAAGATGAGTGTTCCTTATTATTGAAGAACTTTTTTAAAGATTTGAGAGATGGAAAGATATAAACTTATCATCTCTCTTTTATTTTAATTTGATAAAGCTTATAATAATATTAATATTGAAGTTAGAAAGGGGAATTGTTATGACGTTTATTGACTTAAGAAGTGACACAGTAACCCAACCAACATTAGAAATGAGAAAAGCTATGGCTAATTCAATAGTTGGAGATGATGTATATGAAGATGATCCAACAGTAAATGAGTTGGAGAAAATGGCTGCAGATATGGTGGGAAAGGAAGCTGCATTATTTGTACCCTCTGGAACTATGGGAAATCAGATTGCTATAATGACACACACTAAATTTGGAGATGAGATTATCGTAAATGCAAAGTCACACATCGTTAAGTATGAAGTTGGTGCAGCAGCAAGACTTTCAGGGGTGAGTTATTCAATAGTTGATAATCCTGATTGTAGAATCCATGGAAATAATGTTCATGAGAAGGTGCGAGGCGTTGACATCCATTACCCTGAGACAGGTTTACTATGTTTGGAGAATGCATTGACAGATGGGACAGTGGTTTCTCTAGAACTTATGAAGGAAGCATATGAGGCAGCAAAGGAGCATAATATCCCAGTACATACGGATGGAGCTAGAATTTTCAATGCAGCGGTAAGTCTAGGTGTTGATGTGAAAGAACTTACTCAATATACTGATTCAGTTATGTTTTGCTTGTCAAAAGGGTTATGTTCTCCAGTAGGATCCCTTCTCTGCGGAAGTAAGGATTTCATAAATAAGGCAAGAAAGAACAGAAAAATTTTGGGAGGGGGAATGAGACAAGCAGGAGTATTAGCAGCATGTGGATTAATATCTCTAAATACAATGGCTAAAAGACTAAAAGAAGATCATGATAATGCAAAGTACTTTGCCGCTGAATTAGTCAAGTTCCCATTTATAAAGCTAGATATGGAAACTGTTCAAATAAATATGGTCTTTTTCAAGATTGAAAAAGATGGATTTGATTCATCGGATTTTGCTGAGTATTTGTTAAATAATAATATTAAAATAAGTGCAAATCCTAGTAATGAATTTAGATTTGTCACCAACAATGATGTCAAAAGGGAACAGATTGACATAGTCTTAAACACAATGAATAAATATTTTTCATAATAAAAGATCCTCTTATAGCTATTAAACTATTAGCCATAAGGGGATCTTTGTTTGTGTTATGTAAATTCAAGGAAATTCTTATCTGATATCTGGATGAACATACCTTCCTTTATTTACGGTCTTTTTGTCATATTGAATGGCATGTGTGGGACATCTGTTAAGGCATGCAAGACACATTGTGCATGCACCCTTCCAATGAGGTTTTCCATTTACATGGATGGAGTGAATAGGACATATTTCCTCACATAATCCACAGCCATTGCAATTTTCATCAACATTGAAATGCTTGTTATCTAGAGCATATTCTCTAAAGAAATTATTTATGACCTTGCTCTTTGGATAGGCAAACGAACCTGATATTATCTGGTATCTATTTACCTCCCTGTTTTCTAAGATTTTGCAAATGTCCTTAATCTTTTCATCAGCACTTAAAAGTTTACTGTTAATAACTTCCTCAGATTCTACATCGTAGCTTAGAATATAGCTGTTAGGCATAACCAAAGTGAAAGCACTGGAAAGAGGGAGTGACTTTTTCTCTAAAGATCTTCTTAGAATATCAGTTGTCTTACCCTCTTCTTCACCACATGTTACCACAGAAAAAACATATGGAATATGTCCTGCTAAATCCAGTCGATTAATGAATTCAAGTACAATCATAGGTGGGCCCCATGCATGAACAGGGAATACGAATCCAAGGTAATCACCATCTTTTATGTCATAGTTAAGAGTAGTTTCAGATTTAGATGTTTCATCAGGTATAAATATGAGTTTATCACCAAGGTAATTAGATATTTCCCTTGCAACATGCAAAGAATTTCCAGTTCCACTAAAGTAGAAAATCATTTAACTCATCTCCTTCTCAATTCTATTCTTTGCAAAGTACTTATACCCATTATTTACCAGTAAATAAAATTATTTCTCTTGGTTTGTCCACTACATTAATCACTTTACTAATTTTAATAGAATCTAAATGGGTATTAATGAATATATGACTTGCAATTGATCTGATTGTTAGATAGTATTTAAAATTGGAGAGTAAAATCAATACTATAAGGAGTTGAGGGAGATGAAGAAAAGAATTGATTTAACCGGAGTACAGGTAGACTGTGGCGCGTCGAAGGTTGGTGCATCTTTAGGACCAACGGCTATTAGAATTGCTGGTCTTGCAGAAGGCATTCAAGAGTTAGGATATGAGTTAATGGATCATGGAGATATAATTCAACCCCGTGGTGGAGATTCTCTTGATAATTTAAGAAACTATCAATCCGTTGTTAGCACATGTAAATCATTGTATGAGCATACTTTAAAATCATTACAGGAAGGGGCTTTCCCTATAGCTATAGGAGGAGATCATAGTCTTGCTGCAGGAAGCATATCAGCTACCCTTAAGCATTACAAAAATGTAGGAGTTATATGGATTGATGCCCATGGAGATTGGAATGACGATAAGATAACAGAGACTGGTAATATGCATGGGATGTCATTTTCTGCTGTTTGTGGTCAGGGACCCAATATAATGGTTGACTACGGACAAGAACCTGTTTATGCAGATATATCCAAATGTGTTCAGATTGGTGGAAGGGACATCGATAAGGAAGAAGCAAAGAAGATGAAAGCAGCTGGATTAAATGTATTTGCTATAGATACCATAGACAAATTGGGTATGGTGGAAGTGATGAGGCGTGCTATAGAAATAGCTTCCGATGGTACTGAAGGTATTCACCTTAGCTTTGATATTGATTCACTGACTCCTGAAGCAGCTCCAGGAACAGGAACCAAGGTTCATAGTGGACTTACAATAAGAGAGGCATTTCTTGCAGTTGAAATGCTTTATGCATCAGGCAAATTACTGAGTATGGACATGGTAGAAGTAAATCCAATACTTGATATTTCAAATAAGACAGCAAAGCTAGCAAGCGAATTGGTTTTGGCTGCCATTGGAAAAGTAGTTTATTGATACCCTTTAGATAAGATAAGAGTAGGAGGCTAATAATTTAAGGCTCTACTCTATTTATTTCTTGTCATTACAATTCCCACACCACTTTGTTATGAAATTATTCAGTTTTATGCTATCAGATGATCAAAATGTTGGATCCTCAAAACCGGTTGTAATAGCGGGGTCAAACATATCAACACAAATCAAACTAAATCTTCTATCATTGATAAAATCAACCTTAATCTTTAAGAGTCCTATATATTGTATTACGGGATATTCCCAACATCTCTGCTGTTTTCTTTTTATTTCCGTTATTATCTTTTAGGGTTTTTAGTATAACTTCCTTCGTTATAAGGGACAACTTGTTTTTTGATTTATCTCCACAATGAATATCTTCATGGCATATACTTAATCCAGCTCTTATTAAGTTATCCTTTGTTATGAAATTACTACTACAATAGAATAAAGCTAAAGAAATAACATTTTCAACTTCTCTTATATTTCCTGGCCATTCATACTGAAGGACTAGCTTTTTTGCTCCCTCATCTAGACCAATTATTTCTTTATGAGTATCCTGTGAGAGCTTATCTATAAAATAATCACATAAATAGATAATATCATTATCTCTTTCTCTAAGAGGAGGTAACTCCAAGTATAATACTTTTAGTCTGTAGAAGAGATCTTCTCTAAAGGTACCCTTTCTAACCATTTCTTCCAAATTTCTATTTGTTGCTGCTATAATTCTTACATCTATGTCAGTATTTTTATTGCTTCCAATCCTACTTAAGCTCCTGGACTCAATTATTCTTAATAGCTTGGCTTGAAGATTCAAAGGCATTTCGCCAATTTCATCCAGAAATATTGTACCTCCATTTGCAAATTCAAACTTTCCGATCTTACCTCCTTTTTTTGCACCTGTAAAAGCTCCTTCATCATATCCAAATAACTCGCTTTCAAATAAGTCCCTTGGGTAGCTGGCACAATTAATTGCCACAAAAGGACCATCATTTCTTAAGCTATAGTTATGAATTGCTTGAGCAAATAGCTCCTTGCCAGTTCCACTCTCACCTATAATTAGAACATTTTTATCACTTTTAGCAAATTTCTTAGCAATATCAATCGAATCTTTAAGATTTTTGCTTTCTCCAATAAAATCATTAAACACATAATTTGCATTATGACCCATTAAATCAGATGCTAGTTTTATGGAACGCTTCTTTCGCTTATAGACATCAATAGCACCTATTAAACTATTGTTACAATCATATACTGGATAGGCAGAGTTTATAAGTTGGATACTTTTACTTTTGATATCCACAACATACTCCTTATCAATATAAGCCTTCTTATCATTTAAAACTTTCACAAGTATAGAATTTGAAATAAATGTATTCAGATCTTGATTCAAAATCTCTTCCTTTGTTGAGTTAAGTATCCCACATGCTCCGGAATTTATGTATTTTACAATTCCATTACTATCACATGCAGAAATCCCATCATCTATTGAATCGAGATATGTCAGCAAGTGATGATAGTCTTGAAGATTGGAATATTCATAATTCATCAATCCATCTATACTATCCACAATACTATTTGCTATCTGAGCTAAATCCATCATATCAATCACTGAAGAGGATAGAATCAGACCATACCTCAATGAGTATGTGGGGAGCACTATGGTAGGTGTCTTGTATTTATTCAAATCATTAAAACTTGATAATGCTTCTTTGAAGTTAAAGGATCTAAATTCAGCTAAAGATTCATTCTTATCAGTAACTAGACCAATTGATATCTCCTCTAAAAATAATACCTTTGTGACATTTTCAAAATACCTAATCAAGCTCTTATACTCTTCTATCTTAGAGTATACCTGAAAAAGTCCATTTCCAATTGATAAATTTTCCATGTGAACCCTCCTTTACTAAATGAGACATGTACCATATTGGAACATTATCTCATAAAAATATTAAATTACCACCAGAATTCAAATAATAAGGATTAATCAGTACTTCCTAAGAATCATAATGAAAATTTATGAAAACAGGAAAACGATACTTTCTAATAACAATAATTCTAGGGTGTCCAATGTTGCTTTTTGGTACATTTACTAATCAGTATATATTGTAATCATATAAAAAGCAATAAGATAAAGTTTAAAAATAGAAATATTATAACTCAAGGATAGGTTGTAAATTCAACGTTTCAACATACATTCTCAAAGTAAATCAACTAGATTTTAAAAGTTGGCATCAGTTTTGCAATATTAGAATAGTATTGGTTGAGAGGAGGTGAGATTATGGAGTATGGCATTAAAAGATCAATTCTACTATTGGAAAAAACTAGTTACGCAAAAGAAGGAGAAAACTCTCTCCAAGCTTTAGGGATGATTGATTGTTCAAATGGAATCAATCCACTAGGAATTTCTGAATCTGTAGAAAACTCAATAAGAAGCATGAGTATAGATACGATTAATAAATACCCAAAGGATTGGTTGCAACTTAAAGATTCAATAATTAAATATTGGAAAGAAGTTGGAGAAATCAATTATGACATGATAGCTTTTGGCAATGGATCTATTGAACTTATTTATAAGATTAATAAATTATACATAGAAAATAATTATAAGGCTTTGGGATATTCCCCCCAATTCTCGGACTTCGTGGACGATGTTAAATCATGTGGAGGAATATATGAAAGCTACAAACTAAGTATAGATAATAACTATATGTTTTCACCAAATGATTATATTAAGAAAATGAATAAAGAATATTCGCTCTTTTATATAGACAATCCTAACAATCCAACTGGTCAAGTGATTGACATTGCTTACATAGAAACCATCGTAAAAAAAGCAAGGGATTTAGGACGGCCAATAGTAATAGATGAAGCCTATGGTGATTTTATAGGCAATGATCAATCAGCTATTAAATTGGTAGGGTCTTATGATAATTTAATTGTCCTAAGAACCTTCTCGAAAGGATTAGGATTAGCGGGAATTAGGGCTGGTTACATGGTAGCATCAGAAAGTATTATAAAACAATATAGAAAGGTATCCAACCCATATGAAATGAATGGAATTGCTAGAATAATTGTTAATAGTGCAATTAAGGATGTTGAATTTATGGAGAATTGTAAAAATACCATAAAATGCTATAAAACCAAAATGCTAGAATCTCTTAAGAAATTAAAGATATTGGAAACTCATGAATCAGTACCTATTTCAACAATCATGCACCCAGACCCAAATGTTGATTTGGAAGAATTATTGCTAAATTATAACATTATTTCGGTTTCAGGAAGAGATTTCATAGGTCTTGGTAAAAATTTTGTTCGACTGATGGTCAATTCTAATATTGATGAAATAATTATTAGATTGACTGAAGTTGAGAATGCAATGGACATTTAAATTGGAGGGATAGAATTGAATTATGAGAAATGTAATGAGGTAGTTACAAGAGACTCTAAAGTGTATCCTGAGTTTGCCAGGATTCCATATTACCCCTTGGCCATAAAAGAAGGTAGAGGAGCTATTATTGAGGATATGGACGGAAATAAGTACATAGATATGCTTTCAAGTGCATCTTCTCTAAATACAGGTCATTGTCACCCTAGAATAATTAAAGCAATAGAAAAACAGATAAATAGTTTTATTAGTTACACAGCAGCTTATACTTACTCTGAACCTTTGGTAGCACTAGGTGAAGAATTATGCAAAATAACCCCTGGAAATTATGAGAAAAGAGTAGTTTTCGGATTATCTGGGTCTGATGCAAATGATGGAATGATTAAAATGGTAAGAGCATATACTAATAGGACAAAAATAGTTTCTTTCATAGGATCCTATCATGGGTCAACTTATGGTTCTATGTCACTTTCAGCAATAAGCCTTAATATGAGAAGAAAGATAGGACCTCTTCTGTCAGATATTATCCATATTAAGTATCCTCATTGCTATAGATGTTCTTTTGAGAAAGATGAAGTAAATTGCAATTTGGAGTGTTTAAATGATTTTAGAGATTCTCTAAATACATATTTACCACCAGAGGAAATTGCTGCAATCGTAATGGAACCTATTGCTGGAGATGCAGGTTTAATAGTGCCTCCCCATAGGTATGTAAAGGAGTTGTACAAAATATGTAAGGAAAATGGGATTCTGTTTGTCAGTGAAGAGGTGCAACAGGGTTTCGGTAGAACAGGATCATGGTTTTGTATTGAACATTTTGGAGTTGAACCAGATATTGTGGTTATGGGAAAATCTATGGCTTCAGGGGTACCTTTAAGTGCTATTGTTGCTAGGAAGGAAATTACAGATTCCCTTGGACCACCCGCCCACCTATTCACCATGAGCGGAAATGCATTATCATGTGCAGCCTCATTGGAGACCATAAATGTTATAAGAGATGAGGGATTGCTGGCTAGATCAACTGAATTAGGGAATTATGCAAAGAAAAGGTTTGAAGAATTAAAGGAGAAGTATGAAATCATCGGAGATGTAAGAGGAAAAGGCCTATCAATAGGGGTTGATCTTGTAAAGAACAGAAAAACCAAAGAAGGTAATAAGGATGCAGCAGCTAAAATATGTTACAGATGCTGGCAAAAGGGAGTAATAGTAATATTTCTTGCATCAGGAGTTTTAAGAATACAGCCACCGTTAGTTATAAGTAAGGAAGAGTTGGATAAGGCCATTGATGTAATAGAAGAGAGCATTATCGAATATATGAGTGGAGAAATTTCTGATTCAGTTTTGGCAGTAGCTAAGGGATGGTAATTATAAAGGAGGAATAGTTTATGAATTTTGTAAATATGGAGAGTTTCAAGAAGTACTTAGTACCAGGAATTATATTCCAGTCAGTGGTTATTGCAGGTGGATATGGCACTGGAAGGGAAATCTTGGAATTTTTCCTTAATTTTGGCACAATTGGTGGATTAGTTGCAATGTTATCAATTTCTGGCATTATATGGGCCGTGGTTTGTAGTGCGACATTTGAGTTTGCTAGGGTATTTAAAGCATATGACTATAGGACTTTCTTTAAAAAGCTTTTAGGCAAAGCTTGGTGGATTTATGAAGTATGTTATTTAGTATTATTACTTATTGTATTGGCAGTAATTGCATCCTCAGCAGGAAGCATCTTGAATGAAGTTCTTAATTTGAATTATTATTTTGGTGTTGTACTAATGATGATAGGTGTAGGAATTCTAGTACTTAAAGGAACCGATGCAATAGAGAAATTTCTTTCATACTGGTCAATATTACTATATGCAGTGTATATTACATTCCTTGTAATACTATTCACTAAGTTTGGTAGTAATATTGCTGAAAACTTTTCAAATGGTACTATGGAAGCAGGATGGGCACTTGGTGGATTTAAATATGCATTTTATAACTTGGGAATTATTCCTGCAGTATTATTTTCAGTGAAACATATTGAAACAAGAAAAGAAGCAATAGGAGCAGGTGTTATAGCAGGTGTGATTGGAATTTTACCAGGAGTACTTCTGTTTATTGCAATGACGGGATTTTATCCTGACATATTAACAGCAGGAGTTCCAACAGTATATATTTTAAATGCAATTGGGTCACCTCTATTACAAATAGTATTTCAAATAACTTTGTTTGGAACTCTAATAGAAACAGGGACAGGTTTCATTTATGCAGTTACTGAAAGAGTGGTAAGTGTTTATGAAGAGAAAGACAAAAAAGTTTCCAAATGGTTAGTACCAGGACTTACGGGTGTAATGTTAGTATTGGGTGTAATCATTGCTCAGTTTGGTCTAATAGGTCTAATTGCTAAGGGATATGGTACAATAACTTGGGGATTCTTCCTGTTTTATGTACTTCCAGTTGTAACAATTGGTATTTACAAAATTAGAAAAGTTAGTGTTGGAGAAAGGTTAAGCACTAAATCAGTCAATATATAGTATTAAAGTATGTAATTCAAGTAGATTTTTAGACTAAGCAGATAGGATATATACCTATCTGCTTTCTAATTTTTTACAAAAGTTATTGATATATAAAACTATTATGATAAAATGAAGAGTAGAGGAATTTTACAATTTTATTATAAGGAGCGGTAACATTGATAATTGAACATTTACTTGAGGACATAGTACCTTACATAACAAGTTCTCTGGAATTGATAGGGGTTGCAATAATTGCAATTGCAGCCGTAAGGGGTTTGTTTCAATTCTTCAGAAATGGATTTGACTTTAGAGGCGATGACGTTGCCATTGATTTTGCTAAGGCTATGACACTTAGTCTTGAATTTAAACTTGCAGCAGAGATTATTAAGACAGTAGTGATTAGAACACTTGATGAGTTTATTATTTTAGCTTCTGTGGCTATTCTAAGGGTAGTACTATCATTTGTACTTCACTGGGAGCTTAAGAGTGGAGCTAAGAATGTGGAAAATTACTGTCCAGAACCAGCTGACTTAGCAATTGATCCTGCAAGCATAAAAGAAGTTAGATAATTTAAGCTCCTTTCTCTAGTATGAGAGGGGAGCTTTTCTTTATGTAAAAGTTGAAATTATGGGATTTGATCTTTATAGTGGTTTAAAGCTTTTAGGGGATAAACCGCTATTTTACAGGATTTATATGGATTTTTTCAAAGAAAATATTATACATTTTCATCAAAGTCTTATATAATAGAGACAAAGAAAATAATAAACAGGAGTGATTAAATGAAAAAGCTTATGACAGGAAACGAAGCTATAGCTCGTGGAGCTTATGAAGCTGGTTGCCTGGTAGCGGCAGCTTATCCAGGAACGCCTAGTACTGAGATCCTTGAAAACGTTTCTACATACAAAGAAATCTATTCAGAATGGTCAACAAATGAGAAAGTTGCCCTTGAGGTAGCAGCGGGAGCATCCATAGCAGGTGCAAGATCATTAGCTGCTATGAAGCATGTTGGACTTAATGTGGCAGCAGACCCATTATTTACAATTGCATATGAAGGAGTTAATGGCGGATTAGTAATCATAACTGCTGATGAACCAGGTATGCATAGTTCGCAAAATGAACAGGATAACAGACTATTTGCCCCCCATGCAAAAGTAGCATTAATGGAACCTTCAGATGCTCAAGAGTGTAAGGACTATATAAAAGATGCCTTTAGAATATCTGAAGAATATGATACACCAGTATTATTCAAGGTAACCACTAGAATTTGTCATAGCAAGGCTGCAGTGGAGCTGGGAGAAAGAGAAGAAGTTGGGATTAAAGAATATACTAAAAATCCTAAGAAATACATAATGGTACCTGCTCATGCTAAGATCAAACATATCGAAATGGAAAAAGAAAGAATTCCAAGATTACAGGAGTTCTCTAATACTACTGAATTGAATAGAATTGAATGGAATGACAGAAAAATTGGGATAATTACCGCTGGTGCTAGCTATCTTCATGCTAAGGAAGTGTTTGGGGATGATGTTTCATATCTAAAGGTTGGTTTTAGCTGGCCATTACCAGACAAGAAGTTTAGGGAGTTTGCAGAAGGAGTAGAAACTCTATATATAATAGAAGAAAATGAGCCCTACATGGAGCAATTCATAAAGGCTATGGGAATCAATTGTATTGGAAAGGAAATATTCTCAGTTTGTGGAGAGATGAGTCCACAAATAATCAGAGAAGCAATCCTTGGAGAAAAGACTGAAGATGGTTATTCATTAGAAGTGGCTCCTCCATCAAGACCACCAGCTCTTTGTGCAGGTTGTCCACATAGAGGTATATTCTATGCCATGAGTAAGTACAAGAATAAAATACATGTAACATCAGATATTGGATGTTATACATTAGGAGCTATGGAGCCACTAAATATTGGTGATACTGTTATCTGTATGGGAGCAGGAATCTCGGCAGGCATTGGATTTGACAAGGTAAACCAAATGGCGGAAAGAAATCGCAAGGTGTTTGGAATAGTTGG
>JAUWAD010000097.1 GCA_030602225.1 Bacillota bacterium
TGCACTAAGTCGAATATTATCCTTAAGGGAGGAGACTTTTTTTAGTATATATGAATAAAGTTGTTCCCTTCTCTTTTCATCAAAACTATCAATTGGTAGATAATTTATAGTTTGAACTAAATAGAATTGGGAGATATCTGAGAGCTTATCACAGCTTTGATAAAATTCATTTATTCTATCAAAATACATTTTATAGCTTGACTCATGACAATGTTCAAATAAGGACTTTACTATTAGCTTAAGATTATAGAGCCACTGGTTCTGAGAATCAACAATCTTATGATTAGGATATAAAAGATCATTTAACAATTCAGACAATAGCTTATCTGAAGTATCTATAGGCTTATCCTTGATTATGGATTTAGGTAGTTCCTTTCTATATTCCTCATCAAAGTATGCTATGATTTTTCCTATGATTTCAGCGGTTTCATTTCGAATATCTTCTTCCTTGTGAAGTAGCAAATCAGATAGGAAGTGAAGGGCAAGTACCTTTTGCTTCTGGGTGATATAGGTGGAGTATTCCTTTAGAATCTTTATATATAGTCTTAATCTTCTCCAATTTGTTTCTCCCCTGGCTTCCTCAAGTATTGAGAGAAACTTCTCTTCATTGGTAAGGTTATTCATAAGGTAAATATTATTTTCAATAGCCTTATTTTTCATACATGAGACAATATCTTCACCCTTAAGAAGGCTAAGGTAAGTTTTTGGCTTAATGTTTAATACTCCTTCAAGGCTAGTATCCACACCAATTGAGACCATATAGTCCTCGAAGTCCTTTAACTTCTTATAAACCCTTTTATATCGTAATTCCTTTGCTTCATCTACATTATCTAATTTATCCAATATTACCTGGAAGGAATCCTCCAGGGAAAATGTATGCATTTGATAATTTCCATCGACTATTCGATTCTTCACTCTAAAATCCCCATAGATAAGCACAAGGGATTCCATGGGTAGAGTTTCAAGCTCTAAATCCCATGTTGAGTGATTTGTTGATATATGACCAATTCTATCAAGACCAAGTTTTTTAAACCAGATTTCAGTATAGTAATAGTGCAAATAGGGAACTCTGTATTGTTCTTCTTCCACAACACCATACTTACCCACATCATGTCCTAGGGCAGAACCTAGGATTATTCCCAGGTCTATGGGTAGATTTAGCTCTTTTAATTGCATTGCAACATGCATAGCCACATCCTTAACACCGATAACATGTTCAATCGTGTTATGCCCTGTAATAGCCATATCCAACTGCATCATTTCATATATGAAGTATTCCTTATAGGCACTGGAAAATCTGTGAAACTCATGGATACAGTCCTTTACATCATAGTCCAGATGGGAATATCCATTAATTTCTTGTAATTTCATTAAAACTCCTTCATAAACTGAAAAGAGTTTTGGGTCCAATCTTGAAGATTGTTTATGAGGAAAGGACTTATAAACCGTGTAGTCATATATTTCATTTATCCATTCCATAGGCTCCTTTACTTGATATTCATTCAAGAAAGGAGAAATAATCTGGATAAAAGAAATGACAGAAAAATTTCTGTCCTCTTTAAGATGTGATATACTATCGACTAAATTGTTTTTTTCCAAGTAATCATTAATGGCTTCTAAGCTTTTCATGAGAATAACCTCCTTGAAAGTTCTTTTCCTGTAGGAGTTGCGGCAATACCTCCTAATGCAGTTTCTCTCAATGATTCAGGCAGAGCTTTTCCGACCTTATACAAAGCTTCCACAACCTCATCAAATGGAACAAGCGATTCAACTTCAGCCATTGCCATATCAGCTGAAATCAGTGCATTTACAACTCCTGAGGCATTTCGTAAAGAACAAGGGTATTCCACAAGGCCAGCAATGGGGTCACATACTAAACCCATAATATTTATCAGGGCAAAACCTGCAGCATCAAGACTCATCTGTGGAGTTCCGCCAGCCATTTCCACAATACCTGCTGCAGCCATGGCAGCAGCTACCCCGCATTCAGCCTGACATCCTCCTTCAGCACCGGAGACGGTTGCATTTTTTGCTACTATTTCACCGATACCTGCTGCAACGAAAAGACCTCGTATTGTAGTATCATCATCTGATTCCAACTTTTCTTTTGCAGATAGTATTGCACTTGGCAATATACCTGAAGCTCCTGCAGTTGGTGCAGCACAAACCTTGCCCATTGAAGCATTTACTTCAGATGTGGATAATGCCTTAGACATTGCAGAGTTTATAAATACCCCACTTAAGGTCTTCCTGGAATTTCTATATTCTTCAACCTTCTTAGCATTACCGCCTGTTAAGCCTGATACGGATCTAACCTCTTTATTCAAAGCTTCTGTAGCTGATTTTTCCATTACTTTAAAAGTCTCTTTCATTATCCCAATAACTTCCTCCAAGGAGGAGTTGCTTAGTTTCATTTCCTTTTCAATGACAATATCCGATATTTTCTTGTTTTCTTTATTACATAAATCTAATAATTCCGATCCTTTATTAAACACTATTCCAACCCCTTAAAGTATAAATTTTGCCCTGGTAATTTCCTTAATATTCTTTATCTCCTCAACTACATTTTCTTCAATAGGAGTATCTATTTCACAAAACATAGTGGCATTATCTCCATCCCTTGATACCTTCATGGTGGCAATGTTGATTTCATGATTTGCAAGTATTGAGCTGATTTTACTAATCATACCCTTTTGATCCTTGTACTTTAGGATTATTGTTGGGTATTCACCTGTAAACTCCACCTCATCACCATCAATATCTGTAATTATAATACTTCCACCACCAATTGAAGAACCTGTTATGTAAAAATCTGGTCTATCTTTGTACTTGAAAACAATTTTAGCAGTATTTGGGTGGGCATACTCCATCTCTGTTTCAATAAATTCAAACAGAATGCCTTTATCCTTAGCCAATTGGAATGAATCCCTAAGTTCCTCATCTGAAGGACTATATCCAAGGATTCCTGCAACCAATGCCTTGTCTGTACCATGACCCTTGTATGTCTTAGCAAATGAGCCATGAAGATGGAATTCAACCTTATAGAATCCTCCACCTGAGATTTCACTGGCTATTTTCCCTAGTCTTGCGGCACCTGCAGTATGAGAGCTGGATGGTCCAACCATAACCGGTCCTAATATATCAAAAACACCGTATTCCTTCATATTAATTACCCCCCTATTATTACATTCATTATATAATTATAATAGGTTGTTTTCAATGCTGATTTATAATAGGCAATTGCACGAACATGGTAAGTAAGGGTATAATATTCTTTAGTGGAGGTGTTGAATATGATATTGTCTGTTGATCTAAATCCAACTATAAGAAGAAGATTCTATATTAAGGATCTTTATGGAGAAAGTAGCTACATACATTGTAATAGGAAGTTGATCTATCCCCATGGAGCAGGAGTTGAGTTAGCTCTGATTGCTCAATTGTTAGGTTTAGAAGTTAAGCTTACAGGTTTTATTGGGGGACTTAACGGAGATAGTATAAAGACTTTATTAGATGAATCAGATTTATATCATGAGTTCATAGCCATAAAGGATAACTCCAGTGAAGTTGTTGATATATCATCCAATGATGGAATAATTAGCATTAAGGAATCACCACCTAAGGTTTCCAAGGAGGATGTGAATGATTTCTATAAAGCTTATAAGGAAAACCTGAATCTTTATCCCAATATAGCCATAGTGGGAGAGACACCTTCAAATCTGGATGATGATGTTATGTATGAGTTAGCCTTAATGGGAAAGAGATGGGGAAGAAGAGTATATATTGGATATAATCATCATTTTAATCAGAATATCCTTGAAGCTTCACCGTTTATGTGTGTTCTTAGCGTAAAGGATTTGGAGGAACTGACCAAATTAGAGCTACAATATGAAAGTGAAATAATTAAGGCAACACAATATATTTTAGATAAGGATATAAACCTTGTTGTGGTTGATATGGGACTTAGGGGAGTTTTAGTCTTAGATAAGGATAAAGGCTATTCCTTGACAATTCCACCATTTGATCAAAAGAAGAAGACCCTTAATTATGGTCAGATGATTGCAGGATTTATATTAGGATTTGAGAGAGACTATGAGATGGAGATAGTGGTAAAGCTAGCTCAAGCCTGTGGGTCAATCCACTGTTACAACTATGGTGATGATATTGAAATGTCGGATATAAAATCATTGATGAACAGAATAGGAGTAAGGGTTTTCAATAATATTTAGAAATGGGAGATAATAATGGTCAAGTTTATACATTCTGGAGATATTCATCTTGGACTTAAATTTAAGAACGTGTCCTTTGGAGGGGATAAGGGCAAGACTAGAAGACTGGAATTGTGGCAATCCTTCAGAAGGCTTATTTCCTATGGAATTGAAGAAGAAGTTGACATTATTCTTTTAGCAGGGGATATATTTGAAAGTGACTTTGTGACTCTTTCTGATTTAAAGAGATTTGCAGATATTCTATCCGGTGCAAAGAAACAAGAAATCTTCATAATCTCAGGAAATCACGATACCATAGGTTCTGACTCAATATTTGGAAGGATCCAATTTGGAGAAAATGTCCATGTATTCAGTTCTGATAAGCTTGAAAGCTTCCTTATTGAAAGATTGAATACAAGGGTTTATGGTTTAAACTGGGATAGAAAGATTAAAGATGTAACTGGTGTATTAGAAGATATAAAAAGTGAGGATGGTATTAAGAGTATATTATTACTTCATGGTGATATTAATGGGGATAATGACTATATGCCCATTGATATTGAGTATCTAAAAACATTAAACCTGGATTATGTGGCTTTAGGTCATATTCACAAGCCTGAAATAATAGCTGAAAACATAGCATACTGTGGATCCCTGGAGCCTTTGGATTTTGGGGAGACAGGGGAACGAGGATTTATCAAGGGGATAATAAAGGAAAATACAAATATAGAGTTTCATCCATTCTCCCTTAGGGAGTTTAGGATGCTGGATATGGAGATAAAGGATGACACCACATATGAACAGCTTTATGATACTATCCTTAAGAACTCTGAAAAAGGAAGAAATACAAACTTCTACAGGATAAACTTAAAAGGATTTCTTCCAATGGAAATAGACAAGATATTGTTAGAAGAAGAGCTTAGATCATATTTCTATCATCTTGAGTTAAACTTTGATACCATAAGTATTGATTTAGACAGACTAAAAGAAGAGAATAAGGATAGCATTATCCATAGATATATCAATAGTTTTACACATGAGGAACTTGAAGATCCCATCTACTATGATGCACTAACAGCAGGGATCCATGCCCTTCTAGAAGGAGGGAAGTAGATGAGAATAAATAGACTTTTTCTTGAATCCTTTGGCAGATTTAAAGATACATCAGTTGAGTTTAAGGATGGAATTAATATAGTCCATGGAGATAATGAATCTGGCAAGTCAACTCTTCATAGTTTCATAGATGGGATATTCTATGGATTTTTAAAACCAAACTCAAAGACCACAATTTACTTGCCTAATCACGAAAAGTATAGACCCTGGGATGATGTCAATTATAAAGGCTCCCTTGAGATCGAGAGAGAGGGTAGGAGGCTTGAAATATCAAGAAACTTTCTAAAAGGCTTGGAAGAGACAAAGGTTACAGACCTACTTACAGGAGAAGAGATAACTAGAAGCTTTAATATGGGCAATTCCAATAGAATCCATCAACCTGGTTTTGAGTTATTCGGAGTAAATGGAGCTGTTTTTAACAATACACTTTCCATTGGACAATTGGGAGTAATGACTGATAATAAGCTGGCTGATGAAATAAGGGAAAGAATTACTCAATCTTCATTAGGTGGTGATGAAAACATATCAGTGGATAAAGCTTTGGAGAGAATCGACTCTAGACTTAAGGAGATTGGTTCCCTTAGAGCACCCACATCGGAATTCTATAATCTAAATAGTAGCATTGAAGATATAAAAGATTCCCTTAAGGAACTGAAAGTCAGTAAACAGGAATATTACAAAGAGTTAGGCAAACTTGATGGATTAAAAGAAGAAAGAGAAATACTACAGAAGGAATTGACAGAACTAAGGGATAAAAGTAGAACCATTTCCCTATGGGAGAGAAGTGTAAATTTAAGAAGAAGAGAAGAACTAATAGAAAAGATCCATAGATATGAGAATGAATTAAAGGAACTTAAATTTTATGAAGCAATAGATGAGAGAATGCTTGATAGAGCTCTGGAACTAAGCACATTAGAGAGGATACAAAAGGCTAAGCTGGAGAAAACAGCAGAAAGTATAACCTATCTAGAAGATAAGTTAAGTAAGATTGAGATATTATCCCCTAATCAGATTGAAGAAATAGATATTCAGGTGGATGATTATAGCAATTTCATAAAATATAGCTCATATGTTGAAAATTTAAACGAAGATAATATAAGTATGAATCTAGAGAAAAACACTAAAACCCTAAAGATCAAAAGGGTTATACTTGGTTTGTTATTCTTTATATATATCATTATTCAGATATTAACTTCGAATATGGAAAATAATTATTTAACCCATGTAATGCTTCTACCCATTCTATATATTCTAATTACCAATAGAATTCTATCAAGAGCAATAATTGGAGATAAGGAGATTGAAGGATATATTATCAAGATGGATGAGATTATTAAAAAGGTTAATAAAAATTCAAGGGAAGAATACATCCAGTTTATTGATGATAGCAAATCCAAAAAGATCTCAAATAATAGATTAAAGGAAGAGAAAAATCAGCTACAAACAGAACTTGATGAAATAGTTAGGAACTACTCTAAAGAGGTTGAGTATAATAATGATATCCATGAAGAACTGACAGAGATACTCCTATACAATAAGGTTACAGAAATTGATGAGTTAAGAGAAGCTGTAAAACTTAAAAATAAATATACATCAATAAGAGAAGACAATCAAGGAGCCATAGAGGAACTTGAAAAAGCAAGTAATCTCTTAACCAACGATGAACAAGGTGAAAAGGGTTATGAAATCATAGAAAAACCAGAATTTTATAATGAAAGATA
>JAUWAD010000082.1 GCA_030602225.1 Bacillota bacterium
TATCCATCTGTCTATTTCTGGTCTATCTTCATATTTCACATTGAACTCACTTGGATCTATATCATCAGTATTTGCATACATTGAGAAGAAGTTGTAAACATTTCTTATACTTCTGAAGAATTTAGATTCAACTTCCTTTAATCCATCCTCATCAAACTTGGTTGGTGTCCATGGTGGAGATACATGGATTAGATACCATCTCAATACATCTGCACCATACTTATCAAACAAATCAAATGGGTCAACTGTATTTCCCCTAGACTTGGACATCTTCTTGCCATCCTTATCAAGAACCAGGTCATTAACTAAAACGTTCTTATATGGTGATTTTCCTGTAACAAATGTTGATATGGCTATCAGTGAATAAAACCAGCCTCTAGTTTGATCTATCCCTTCACATATGAAATCAGCTGGGAATAATGTGTCAAAATCATCCTTGTGCTCAAATGGATAGTGATGTTGTGCAAAAGGCATTGCACCACTATCAAACCATACATCTATTACATCCTTTTCCCTTGTCATTCTACCACTACAGTGTGGACAGTTTAAATGAACATTGTCTACATATGGCCTGTGAAGATCCATATCCAGCCCTATTTCCTCTATTGCTCTTTCCTTAAGTTCAGCCCTTGAGCCTATGCTATCAGTATGACCACATTCATCACATCTCCATATTGGGAATGGTGTTCCCCAATATCTACTTCTTGAAATTGCCCAATCATTTAGATTCTCAAGCCAGTTTCCAAATCTCTTCTCTCCAACAAATTCAGGATACCAGTTCACCCCATTATTATTTTCGATTAGCTTATCTTTAAGTTTAGTCATCTCTATATACCATGATGGTTTTGCATAATATAATAGTGGAGTTCTACATCTCCAACAGTGAGGATAGTTGTGATCCATTTTTTCCTTCTTGAATAGTTTTCCATTTTCCTTTAGCCATATTATAATGTCCTTATCAGCATCCATTACAAACTTACCAGCCCATGGTGTCTCCATAAACTGACCTTCTTCAGATACTGGATTAACCACTGGAAGACCATACTTTAATCCAGTGTTGTAGTCATCCTCACCAAATGCCGGTGCGGAGTGTACAATTCCTGTACCATCTTCAGTTGTTACATAATCTCCAACTGTAACGAAGAAAGCCTTCCCATTAACCTTTATAAATGGTATCAACTGCTCGTACTCCATAAACTCCAGGTCTTTACCTTTCATTTCCTCAAGTACTTCATACTCTTCTCCCAATACCTTTGGAGCTAATACTTTAGAAAGATAATATACTTCATCATCCTTTCTAGCCTTTATATATATTTCTTCAGGATTTACAGTAACACATACATTTGAAGGTAAGGTCCAGGGTGTGGTTGTCCATGCCAGTAAATATCCTTCCTTATCCTTTAACTTAAACTTGACCACAACTGTTTCTGTCTTAATCTCTTCATAACCAAGTGCAACCTCGTGGGATGCAAGACCAGTACCACATCTTGAACAGTATGGTAGTATCTTATGTCCTTCGTAGATCATGCCTTCCTTATAGAATTTATCAAGTATCCACCAAACTGATTCTATATAGTCATTATCCAAAGTCACATATGGATTATCAAGATCTATCAGATAAGCCATCCTTTCAGTCATATCTCTCCAAAGCTTTTCATACTGCCATACGGATTCTCTACACTTCTCATTGAATGCTTCCATTCCATACTTTTCGATATCCTGCTTGTTCTTAAGGTTTAACTTCTTTTCAACCTCAATTTCAACAGGTAGACCATGTGTATCCCATCCTGCTTTTCTCTTTACCTGATATCCCTTAAGTGTCTTGTATCTACAAGTTAAGTCCTTTAATGTTCTAGCCATGACATGGTGTATTCCAGGCTTACCATTTGCTGTTGGAGGGCCTTCATAAAAGATGTAAGGATTTGATGGGTCCCTAGTTTCCACTGATTTATGAAGTAAGTCGATTTCTTTCCAATACTGAGAAATCCCTTGTTCCCTATTTTTTACTGGTTCATTTGATAATTCATTAAACCTTTTCACTTAATATCAACTCCTTTATTAAAAATAAAAATCCCCAAGTCAAAGACTTAGGGACGAAATTTCCGTGGTACCACCCAAATTATAGGAATAATCCTATCACTCAATAAGTTTAACGTCTTCACGTAGTCTCTTACTGTATTCAGAGACCATGCTCAAAGGTGATCTTCATTTATAGCTCTATGACAATCTTTCACCCTCTGATTGTCTCTCTAGAATAGATCTTCTAAACTACTGTCCTTATCAATGCATTTTATCTACACTTGTTTAATAATATATACTTTATCCATTATTTTGTCAAGGAAAATGTGCCCTTATCCTGTATTTGTCTAAGCTTATAGATGGTTGTGGTCTTATCTAGATCAACCATATCGTACGTCATAAAATCTCCCTTTTTAATATCCACTTTTGCTCTTGCCTTATTTGTAACTAGACCAATGGGCAATAAGTTTTCTTCTCTCGCTTTTTCATATGTGTCAATGCTGCCAAATACTGAATATTCTCCTATTCCATCCAAATATTCACCTTTTCTAAGATCCTTCTTAGCCCTGGTTATAACTTCAGCTACTGGCTTATCTGACATGGGGATTATTGATGGTTCATTGTATATAAAGGCTTTAGCTATGGAAATGGGTGTTTCCAGTGAAGTTAGATGATATGGTCTGAATAAGACGTAATTTGGTCCATCACCCATTTTTAGAAACTGCATCTCATGATGAACCTGTGGTAGATTTGTTGTAACAATTGCATAAACTCCCGGAGCTACTCCATGGGCGAAGTCAACAATTCCGTACTGATTCAATATGCCTCCTTCACTCTTTAAAGAGTAAACACTTGGAAGTTTCTCAACCACTGTACTAATCCCATGTCCGCCTCTAACATCTGGAATAAATCCTGAAGCATTTGCCATGGCTGCCATCTCCACCATTGTGTTTGTACCATCAATGAATGAGGCTAATCTTATGGGCTTGAGACCTGATTTTCTTGCTCTATCTTCAACTTCATCTGGTGTTATATAGAAATCCAGAGGATTGTTCTTACCCTTCCCAAGGGCAAGGACTTCAAAACCAGTGGATACCGCAAAGTCATAAAGCTCCATCACTGCACCTGGTTCATCTCCAGCTGAGCCAGTATAGACGACTCCATTATCTGATGCAAGTTTTGCTAGATATGGTCCTATGACAATATCTGACTCCACATTCAGCATAACAATATGTTTCTTGTTTTCTATTGCATTTGTTGCAATTCTAGCCCCTGTATCTGGTACTCCAGTGGCATCCACCACAACATCTATTAAATTAGCCTTAATTCCTATTTCCCAGTCATCACAAGCTACGAATTTACCTTTTTCCATTGCAACATTTATACTTTCCAAATCTGACCCAATAAAAATGTCATCCTTACTGATTCCAGCAAGTTCAAAGGAGGCAATACAATCTTGAATTTTATTACTTATTACAATTGACGGAATCATACCATCAACTCTCATTATTTGACTAACCAAGCCCTTTCCCATAAGTCCTGCACCTATCAAACAGACCTTAATAGGTTGGTTTTTTTCTTTAAGCTTTCCTAATGCTCTTCTCAAACCTAACATTATATCCTCCCAAATTGTAAAATACTAATCAACATTACTATTTTACCACAAATTGAATAAGTTGCCACATTTTCTTGTTTTCACTTATATATTCCAATAATCAGGACCTGCTTAAATACTGTTGATTTAGCGATTATTTATCCTGTTTCACACAAAATAGCCATTTCCTTCACAGAGAATTTATACATTTTTTAAAGACCTATCTCTGCTCATTTTAAGAGACAAAAAAAGAAGCCTTTGACAAAGCTTCGATTTTTATAGATTTTTAATTTTAAGGCACATAATATAAAGAATGTGTCTTATGAACACACTCACCAGCTACATTATACTTTGATTTAGTTCACTAAAAGAGCTTGGCTTTAGTAGATAGAAGTTTATAAATCAATCGATGACTTCTAAAGGTAAGAAAGAAGAATCTGTATAAATGTTTCTAGCCTTCTGAATAAACGAGGCAATAACAGATTTGCCTGAAGTCACAAAATATCCCCTACTATCTATATTTATAAAAGCAGAATATTTATCGTAAGTATCCCCATAGGATAGAATTAATTCAACAGTTCTTGGTTGATAGGTCCCATCCTCTTTTGGCAATGAAACATATAAGTTAACTAAATCAGGATTTATCACGGCGTTCTTATATAAGACTGGCCCGGATATTGAAACTTCATGAAGTAAAGGCCCAAATAATTCATTGGATTGTCCTAATAATTCAGATGCTGTACCAGACCAATTTTCATTATTTGCTTGAGAAATATCATGAAGACCACAATAGATAGTTTCATTGGATTCCACATCTTCTAATCCTAGTGTATCCCACAAAGTTCTTGGCCTAAAATAAACTGCCAGTAGGATGTAAATAAAGACTATGATTGCAATAGCTATATATTTCTTTTTTGCTTTTTTTATCATTTTTTACACCTTCCTAAAATATATTTTAGTTGCACATTCATCTACTTATGTAAACTAAAGACTTCTTTAGTATAGTATATCACAAAAATGGATATATTATTCCAGTCAACCCTAACTATTCGTAGAATTAGTATTTTTTAAGAATTTCTCTGCGAAGCAAAGAAAAAAAAGACACAAAAAAAGAATATAGAGCGATTTCTCAACCACAATATATGCTAATCATTTATATAATTATACCATATGTTGCAACTGTTAGTGAGGTCCCTCTAAAAGGAAAATATAAATTTTTACATAAATACAGAGACCATAAACGGTCCCAGTATCTAATCTCTATATGACATATCACTTAATCTTCTAATAATATGTTTCCCTTCTTCATTCCTAACAAAGAAAGAGACTCCTCCTGCCATTCCATGGAGATCACATTTATTAAGCATGTTAACATCCAAACCAAGCCAAATGGCATTAAAAACACTCAGTGTATCACCATGGGAAATTATAATAATGTTTTCATATTCTGAGTTTATTATTTCATTATAGAATGACAATAATCTATTCCAGACATCTTTTCTGGATTCACCATCTGAAAACATCTTATCATCAACAGTCTTTTCTTTACATTCCATATTTTCCCTTAACCACTGGACTGATTTTCCAACTGCTCTTCCCAGGTTTCGCTCCCTTAATACTTCTGTATATGTTGGATCTATTCCCAGGTGTCTTCCAACAATTTCAGCAGTCTGCTTAGTCCTTAATAGATCAGAGGAAAAAATAACAAACCCTCCATCCATTATCTCAGAAGACAATTTTCTTCCCATATTCTCTGCCTGACTTTTCCCTAATTCAGATAGTTCCCAATCAGTCCATGAGCCTACCATTCCATTAGTATGATGGATAGATTGGGGATGTTGTATAGTTATGATGTTCTTCATTTATTCCTCCTAAAATTTAGTCACTTATAAGCTCTACAGAAATGGTATTAATTCCAAGGGGATACTTCTCCTGTACCTTCCCATCATATTCTACCTTTACTCTATCTCCAATACTGAATTCCACATCAGTATTCTTTGTAAGATCTACATCCACCTTATCCCCTGAGTTTCTAATATCCTCATTCTCATCTATTAGAACTATTGCACTTGAACCATAGATCTCAATAATTTCCCCATTGAACTCATAAGTTTCAGATTTACATGATGTTAGAATCAAAATTATAGCAATCAATAAAATAAACACTACCTTCTTTTTCATAATATACACCTCTTTTTTTACTCCTTCTTTAGACTCTGAAAAAAATACATTATTGCAGCAACAGCTACTCCCATGCCAATACCTAATGCAATATTCTCAATAGCCGCTCCAACTGCAACTCCAATGGCAATAACAATACCCAAATAGGACTTTTTAATCTGCTTAATATCCTTCCTTATATCAAGATCCTGTAACTCCTGCGCTCTTTTTTCGGTATCTAGTTCCTTCATTATTACTTCCCTCCTTTAATCAGTATACGACAATAAAGTATACATATGTAACAATCTTGGAGGTCTGTATTAATATACTACCCAGTTATTAATTTTTATTGTCAAATTAATATAATTCAGTTCTATTAATTATCCCTTATCATCTTGTTAATTTATACAAAGTCCAGCGTGGATTAGTAAATCCCATGAAAATCTCTTAACAGGAAGCATTATAGCCAGCTAGATAGCCGCTTGACCACGCCCATTGGAGATTATATCCTCCACAGTCACCATCCACATCCAAAATTTCTCCTGTTATATATAATCCTTTAATAAGTTTTGATTCAAGTGTTAATGGATCTATATCTTTTGTCAAAATACCTCCTGCTGTTGTCTGTGCTTGACCCCATCCTTTATGTCCAATTACCTGAAAATCCCACTTGACAAATAATTCAGCCAATCTTTTGACATCCCTTTTCTCTAGGTTACCAGCAAGTATTTCCTTATTAATATCCAATTCCTTAAGGATGGGAAGAATCATCTTCTTGTTTATAAACCCAACTAAAGCATCCTCTACCGACTTATATGAAAGTGTATTGAATCTTTTTAACAGGTAACCATATACCTCATCTTTACTTCTATTACTAATAATAGTGATTCTTACAATTGGACTATCCCCATTTTCAAATAATCTTACAGCCTCTCTGCTAATTTGTAGTACCGGAGGTCCTGAAATTCCATAGTCTGTAAAAAGAAGATCACCATAATCTGATTTTATCTCCTTCTCCTTATGAATAAGAGTAATTTCCCCTACTACTTTTACACCATTTATTTGCTTTAACTTATCCCACTTGAGTTTAAGTTGAACAAGTGCTGGAGTAGTCTTATTTATCTTATGACCCAAGGGCTTAACCAGATTATATCCATTCCCATCGGATCCACTTACTGGCATGGCCATACCACCAGTGGATAGAATCAACTTATCACAGATAAATCTTTCTCCTGATTTTAGAATCACTATAAATCCATCTTTATTTTTCCTTATCTCTCCCACAAAGGAATTAGCCCTTATAGCAACTCCCAGTCTATGCATCTCATATCTTAAGCAATCTAGTACACTGGATGCCTGAAAGGAATTGGGGTAAATTTTTCCACCATCTTCCATTGCAGGTGTAATACCAATACTTTCAAAGAATTCAATGGTCCTATCTCTATTAAAACCATCCAGTGCTGTTTTGATAAATTCAATATCTTCACCATGAAAGAAGCTTAGATTAATGTTCTCATTTGTATAGTTGCATCGTCCATTGCCAGTTGCAAGTAACTTCTTTCCCACTCGGTCATTTCTTTCCATTAGTGTAACTTCAGCACCATTTTTTGCGGCAACAATAGCTGCCATCATTCCTGATGCTCCCCCACCAATCACTATTATGTTCATATTAATTTCTCCTTAATAAAAAGACTATGGTATATTTTATTATACCATAGTCCTATATTTATATATTCTAATTCTTATATATTAAGCTGTTTTTCTATTTAATACTGCATTTAAGATTATTCCAACCAATGCTGCAAAGCTTAGTCCAGTGATTTGTACTGTTTCATTTATTGGAATCCCAACAGTAAATCCTAATAAACTACTAAGTTGACCTGAGAACATTCCCAATATTATTATAGTAGCCATTACTACAACATTCTTCCAGTTAAACTGAACCTTCTGATTCTTGATGGTCTTAACACCTATTAAAGCTATCATACTGAATAACATCAAGCTTATTCCACCCATTACTGATACTGGGATGCTGGATAATACTCCACCTATCTTTGAAACAAATGCTAGTACTACAGCAAATACCGCTGCTAATCTTAGTATTGATGGATCATAATTCTTTGTTATTGCAAGTACTCCAGTGTTTTCTCCATATGTTGTATTTGCAGGTCCACCTATAAGTGCTGCAAATGTAGTTGCTAATCCATCCCCAAGTAGTGTTCTGTTTAGTCCTGGTTCTTCGATAAAGTTCTTTCCTACTACTTGTCCGTTTGTTGTAATATCTCCAAGGTGCTCCATGAATACTGCAAGTACTACTGGTGCTATTATTGCAATTGCTCCAATATCAAACTTCGGAAGTTGGAATGCTGGCATCGCTAATAATGGTGCACTACTTACTATTGTCGCATCAACCAATCCCATGCTATATGCTACTGCATATCCTACAAGTACTCCCACTAGTATTGAAAGCTGCTTTAAGAATCCTTTACCTAAGAAGTTTATTAATAGTGCCGTTCCCAATGTGATTGCTGCTGTCATAAAGTGTGCTGATGCCATACCATATGCCACTGGTACAAGATTCAAACCTATTACTATTATCATTGGTCCAATTACCTGTGGTGCTAGGTATTTTTGTATTCTATCCATTCCAATTGACTTCACAAGGAATGAAAGAATGACATAAATTAATCCGGCTACAAATATACCTCCTTGGGCATATGCCAGATCTCCATTGAACAACTCTTTAACTGTTAAAATAACTGGAATAAATGCGAATGATGAACCTAGGAACACTGGAACTTTTCCTTTAGTACATGCGTGGAATATAAGAGTTCCAATTCCTGCTGCTAGTAGTGCGATTGAAGGATTTAATCCTGTGATCATTGGTACCAATACAGTAGCACCAAACATTGCGATAAGATGTTGTAAAGCTAAAACAGATTTTTTTGCCCCAGCAACTAACTTTACTGAGCCCTCTACGTTTGTAGAAATTACGTTGTCAGTCATATTATCTCTCCTTTCCAGCCTCTCAGGACTGATTTAAAGTATTTACTTTCTTAAGGATTATATCATCCATAAGATACTATTTCAAGTGGAAATCCAAATTTATTTTATTAATATTTTCAATGACTTATCAACCCTTGATTATAGCTAGGATATAAAAAAAGCACCTAATAGATTTAATCTACTAAGTGCTTTCCTTTATCTAAACTGGCAACTTCCTACTCTCCCAGGTCGTTTCCAACCAAGTACCATCGGCGTTAAGAGGCTTAACTTCTGTGTTCGGTATGGGTACAGGTGTCTCCCTCTTGCTATCGTCACCAGATTAAAAACTACATCCTATCTAAACAAACATTTTTTGGTCAAGTCCTCGACATATTAGTATCTCTTAGCTTCATACATTACTGCACTTTCACCTGAGACCTATCTACCAGGTGGTCTTCCTGGTGTCTTACTCTTTCGAAGAGAAATCTCATCTTGAGGGGGGCTTCGTG
>JAUWAD010000072.1 GCA_030602225.1 Bacillota bacterium
CATCCCCCAAGATTCCTCCAGGGTATACAAGGAGTAGATACTTCCACACAATTCCAAACCTTCATCATTGTCTGGGTTGGCAAATGCTAAACCACATGGCTTATTATCAATAAAACCTATTAGTACTATTTCTCCTTGAGATATGAACCTCTCAAACTGATTTCTTCTTCTTTCCAAATCCAGATATCTTTTTATTTCCTCTTCTGGAATTAAATCTGAATATGTAGACCTCCAACTCTCCACTATTATATGAGCTAAGTCCTTTGCATCATAAATCTCTGCCCTTCTTATAGTTATTTTCATGGAACACCTCTATAGTTTGCCCTCTTGTCTCATTCTTACGAACTCAATAGCTTCCTTGCCAGTTAAATGGTCAATGTCTATGGCTATGATATGGGACTGAGTGCAACCTGTTATCTCCTTATGTTTCTTATCTTCAGGCTGATCAAAGGAATACTTTTCAACCAAAGCTTTAAATCCCTGGTGCCATTCATCCCCTTCAACAAATCTTGCTCTTCCAAAGGCAATTACACTTCGAAAATAGGATGTATACTCACTACTTATAATTTTATCCTCATCAACAACAGCAAAGGATACCTTTTCATAATTCTCTAAGGAATCCACCTTATGACCAGCCTTTCCTGAGTGAAAGTATATTTTGTTGTTGTAATAAGCATAACTTACAGGCACTGCATAAGGGTAACCCTCGTCCCCCAGGCAAGCTAATACACCATTGGTACACCTACTAAGAACTTCTTCAGTAAGTTCAGTACTCATCAACTGCTTTTTTCTTCTCATCTCTCTAAACATGTTACTCCTCCTAAGAATGGCTTAATTATATTACTGTATTTCCATCTCTCTATTGTCATTATCCAAAATCCAAATACTTGTACTTCCTCCGAGTTCTACCCTAATATCTTCTGATAATTCATTAAGGGCTGACTCTAGATCTTTAATTCTACTCTCATCTACCAACTCAATGCAAAGAAATGCATTCGTTGTGGATTCAGTAAGCATTGTCCTAACAGACTCTCTCCAGTTCCAGCACCTGCAAATGGCTCCTTCATCATCCTTATATACAATCTCTCCTTCATAGGGTGGTGCACTTTCATCTGAACCTAGGGTAATGAATGATTCATTTCCAATGGCTTTTGTAAGTCTAATATTTCCAACAAACTTATCCATATCCTCTCCACCACATGGCAGCCCATATTTTAATGAGATACAGTTATAAATATCCACCAATGGATTAATTGAACCTAAGTAATTTCCATTACTTGCTCTCTTTAATAAAGCTTCAATTGATGATCTTGCTCCTTTTTTGGTCTTGAATTTCTGAAATGCCTCTCTCCAAACCTTAATAACCTGATTGCTGGAAAATTCTTCATTTGGAAGATGACTTAATGCCATTTTTTGTGAAGCTTCCAGCTTGTCCAGGTACTTATCTGTGTCCTTTATTGAATTATCAATTCCCTTAGCAATAATTACTCCAATTCTTGCTTGGGGAAAGACTTCAAAAAAGTCATTTTCTATAACAAATCTCTTCATTTAAAAACCTCCCTCATATATTAAGTGTTTAAATACCTAATGCTTCATCTTTTACTATGTTTTTCTTCTCATTATACAATTTCACATATTGCTACTATCTATCACCATATGTATGGTATTAATCGGTACTTAACTATTTTACTATATTCAGAATATCCAGGTAACTCCTCCATTAACATTTCGTCCTCCAGAAAAGTTCTAACAACCATAATCAAAATTATCCCCATAGATGGAAAATACATATAAAAAGATCCAATGACCAAGGGAACACCTACGGACCACAATATTATGGATAAGTATCCTGGATGTCTAATGAGAGTGTATGGACCAGTGTCACATACCTTTTGTTCTCTATCATGTTGAATTCTAGCCGTAGACTCAAAATATTCATTTTCCTTCATTGACCATATAAGCAAAAATGAAGATAGTAAAATAATGATGATTCCAGGATATATAAGTACCATTGAAATACTTGATCCAGTAAACCTCACATCAAGACCACCAACAATATAAATGATAAAAAAGGCAAGAAACAAATAGGAATTAAGTAATGCCTTATCCCACTTCTTCGTATTATTTCTAGTTTTATCACGTTCAACCAGTAATTCAGGATTCTTACTATTTAGATAGACTAATCCCAGTACCGTTGAAATCAAATAAATAATAAAATAAAGCCAACCTCTTACATGGTTTATCCTTCCTGCAAATAAGAAGAACATAACAGCAGCAAGGATATCCTGTATGATTACCTTCAATATGTAGGACCTTTTTCCAGCCATGGTTCCTTCTCTCCTTCAAGTTAGTGTTTATCCCATATGCAATGATTTTATCCCTTTATACATAATGAATTATATCACAAATATGCATAATAAAAAGCATGTGGTTTTCCACATGCTTTGTGTTCTACAAATTAGAATAATTCTACAGAATACTTTCCTTTAAGTGAGTTAATTTTGTTCATATAAATACTCTCTTGTTTCCTAGTCAACAATTGACCTTGAACTTCTTCCTTAACATCCTCAAATGATGCTTCAGATGTATCATTTTTTTCATTTAACTTGATTATATGATAACCAAATTGAGTTTTAACTGGAGTTGATACTGTACCAACTTCCATATTAAATGCAGCTTCTTCAAACTCAGGTACCATCTGACCCTTTGAGAACTGGCCTAAATCTCCGCCAGCTTCCTTGGATGGACATGAAGAATATTCCATGGCAGCATCTTCAAAACTCTTTCCACCATTTAACTCTTCTATCACGCTGTTTGCTTTCTCTTCAGAATCAACTAAAATATGACTTGCCTTAACCATTTCTGGTTGACTGAACATATCCTTATTTTCTTCAAAGTAAGCTTTTATTTCATCTTCATTTACTTCTATATCTGAAATTAGCTTATTGAATGCATAACCCTTAAGTAAATTCACCTTAGTAGCTTGGAATACTTCAGCAAATTCCTTCTCTTCTTCAAACTTATTCTCAACTGCATCTAAATATAGTAATTCCTGATTTACCATTTCATCTATAACTCTTTTGATGCCTTCAGGAGATTGGAATTGCATAGCCATTTGTGGCCCCATATCGTTTAGAAACTTAAGAACATCCTCTCTGGAAATCTCCTTACCATTAACAACTGCAACTAATTTTTGTTCACTCATTTTTTAACCCCATTTCGTTTTAATATCTTCTTTACCCTAACACAGGATAAAATTTATGTCAAACTCTATAACAACAGAAAACCTCTTAGTTGCCTAAGAGGTTTTAGAAGCTTTAATTAAATTACTGTAATTTCTTCAGCTTGAAGTCCTTTTTGTCCTTCAACTACGTTGAATTCTACTTGTTGTCCTTCTTCAAGAGTCTTAAAGCCATCCTTACGGATTTGTGAATAGTGAGCGAAAACGTCGTTTCCTTCTTCAGTAGTAATAAATCCAAATCCTTTTTCTGCGTTAAACCATTTTACTGTACCTTTCATTGCAAAACCTCCAAAATTTATTTCTTTAATTCATGTAACCATACAACAATAAATTTCTAGTTAAGCTCGATAAGGCAAACTAAAATATTGTTACTCTTTATTACTTACTGAATTAAAGCTCGTTTTTATAATACCATTATTAATATTAAAATTCAAGGGTATTTTAGAGAATTTTTCAAAATATTTGCCAAATTTACTCATTTATAAACTTATCTACCCTATCCTTTAGTTCCTTTTCAAAGTCAAAAATATGCCTTTCATATTCCATCTCCATTAAGGGTGAACTTAGAATAAAATCGGCACTTGCCCTATTATTAGCTACAGGTATGTCATATAAGACAGCTATTCTAAGTAGCGCCTTAACATCTGGATCATGGGGCTGTGCTTCCAGTGGATCCCAAAAGAAGATCATGAAATCTATGGCACCTTCAGCAATCCGTGCTCCTATCTGCTGATCTCCCCCCATTGGTCCAGATTTATATCCCTTTACTTCCAGTCCGGTCTTTTCACTTAGTAATCTAGCGGTGGTTCCAGTTCCAACTAGATTATGTCTTTCTAAGATCCCCTTATTTTCCTTAGCCCATCTTATGATATTATCCTTCATGGAATCGTGGGCTATCAGGGCTATATTCTTACTTTTATTCAACATCAATCCTTTTTTATCCAAATAAATTCCCTCCTCATATTCTAACATTCTTCCATACCTATAAAGAAATAATTATTTGACCTTTAACAAAATATAATTTATGATACAATATAATAATAATACTTATATAGGAGTGATAATTGTGAACCCAATGATCAGTAAATTTGTTTCTCAGGGATTTATGACTGAAGAACAAGGTCAATACATTGAAGATGCAATCATGAGAAAGGAATCAATCGTTGTTTCAGGACATAGATCTGCTGGTATTAGACCTTTGATGGCATCATTAATGGCAGTTGCCAAATCAAACTTCAAGAATGTTCAGGTTAAAGGTTTTGAGGATCTAGAAGCAGAAACAGAGTTTTTCCTTATCCCTGGACTTGACAATATTGATTTTGAGAAACTAGTTGGTGATGCAATTGCAGTGGAAAACACAGCATTTGTATCCTTAAAAGAACCTGAGCACCCCGTATCTCTAATGAAGGTTATGAAATCTAATTTCAAAGCTGGTAAAGGCATTGGAAAGAAGATTCATACATTAGAGTGTATCAAAGTGGATAATGTTCCAGTCCTTGATAAGATAACTGAGATGGAACTAAGTGAAAATGGTAAAATTTTGAAGAAGGATTTCTAATCCTTCTTTTTCCATTTTGTAATACCCAAGGCATTTACTTCTCCATCTGTGGTAATCATATGAAGAAATCTTCCATCCAATGACTTGTTACCTATGGAAATTTCTGCCCCTTCCAGGATCTCCTTCTTGTAAATAATTGAAAACTCCTCTATTCTCTCATTTTCAAATATTGAATCTGGCATATCTTCAATGATCCAGTCTACATACTTTGTATTATTTACATGGTTGTTATTATCAATGTCACTTCTTCTCACGGTAAAATCCGATGTCATCCCTAAATCATCAACAGTAATATTAAAATTCGTAAACTCCTTGAAATTATACTCCTCCACCCTTTTATATCTATCTATGAAATCAGGAGGTATTCTCACAGGTCTTTTCTTCTTCATATCTATAAGTATCCATTGGGTTGTGGCCTTGGCCAGTAAATTTCCTTTATCATCTTCCAGGGAGAATTCTCTGGTTGCATAAAACCTGTTAAACCCACTGGTCCAGGTTACTATTGTTATATTGTCCTTTGCCCTTGGATAAGTATATACCTTTACTTCCCATCTATTAAGCATCCAACCAAGATTTCTTTCCATTAGGTGCTCTATACCGGCTCCTATTGAATCACTATGCCAAGATGATGTTTCAGCCATGTATGCCAATATATTAGGAAATCTTAGATATCCATCCTTATCCGTGTGAAAATAAGGGATCATGTATTCCTTCTTGAATTTGTACATTTTACACCTCCTGAATGATATTATACTATATTTCTTACAATATTTACAAAAAAACCGGATAAATGTTAGAATATACAAATTTGAGGTATATATAATGTAATAAATTAAAAAGGAGGGTTTTTATGGCTAAAATACAGACTATTGAAGGAATTGGACCAGCATACGAAGCGAAGCTTAAGGAAGTTGGAATCGAGAAAGTTGAAGAGTTATTGGAAGCTGCTGCAGAAAAAAAAGGTAGAGTTAAGTTAGCCAAGGACACCGGTATAAGTGAAAAACTAATCCTAACATGGGTAAACCATGCTGACTTATACAGAGTAAAGGGAATTGGACCTCAGTATGCAGAATTATTGGAAGCTGCTGGAATAGACTCAGTTCCCGAATTAGCAAATAGAAATCCAGTAAATGTTTTGGCAAAAATGAAGGAAGTTAACGAGGATAAGAATCTTGTTAGAGGACTTCCTGCACTTAAGCAAGTGGAGAATTGGATTTTAAGAGCTAAGGAATTACCAAAATTAGTTAAGCACTAGGATTGCTACATAAGAATCCGATGCAGTTTTAGAATCTAAGGATAACCCAGAGTTGGTTATCCTTTTCTATTGGTATATATTTGTTTGTAATACTTCTTCCAATATTATAAAATATAGAAAAGAGGAGGGATAACATGTCTGATGGTTATAGATTTAGAATGGGAATGGGAGATGTACCTGTTGATCTATTGGCAAAGATGAGTAATAGGCATGGTTTGATAGCTGGAGCAACTGGAACCGGAAAAACCATTACATTAAAGGTAATGGCAGAGCATTTCAGCGATATAGGTGTGCCTGTTTTTTTAGCTGATGTTAAGGGAGATTTGGCTTCACTGGCAGAAATGGGTTCTATGAACGATAAGCTAAAGGAAAGAATCGAGTATATAGGCTTAAAGGATTTTGACTTTAAGACATACCCCATTAGATTGTGGGATGTTTTTGGAAAACTTGGTCATCCAGTTAGAACTGATATATCTGAAATGGGGCCCATACTCCTTTCTAGGTTACTTGACCTAAATGATACTCAAACAGGAATCTTAAATATTGTATTCAAGATTGCAGATGAAAGAGGATGGTTATTAATTGATACAAAAGATCTTAGAGCCATGCTTCAGTATGTTGGAGACAATGCCAAGGAATTTACCCTCCAATATGGTAACATAACACCTCAATCAATAGGTGCAATTCAAAGATCCCTTCTAACTCTTGAGAGTGCAGGAGGTGACGTATTCTTTGGTGAGCCTTCATTAGATATTAGGGATTTGATAGCAACGGATATAAACGGTAAGGGTATGGTGAATGTTCTGGCTGCTGAAGATTTGTTCAATTCCCCGAGAATTTACTCCACCTTCCTATTATGGTTACTATCAGAGCTATTTGAACAACTTCCCGAAGTGGGAGATTTGGATAAACCAAAGATGGTTTTCTTCTTTGATGAAGCTCATCTTCTATTTAAGGATACTCCAAAAGTTCTATTGGAGAGAATAGAGCTTGTTGTTAGACTCATCCGTTCCAAAGGAGTGGGAGTGTTCTTTGTAACTCAAAATCCAATCGATATACCAGATACAGTATTGGGCCAATTGGGTAACAGAGTTCAACATGCTCTAAGGGCTTATACTCCAAGGGATCAAAGAGCCGTGAATTCTGCAGCAGAAACCTTTAGACAGAATCCTAGCTTTGATATAAAGAAGGTTATCACAGAGCTAAAAACAGGAGAAGCCTTGGTTTCCTTCCTGGATAATGAAGGAAAGCCCTCTATAGTTGAAAGAGCACTGATTGCACCACCTAAGAGTGTTATTGGAACAATTTCACCAGAAAAAAGACAGACAATAATTAATAATTCACCAATGTATTATAAATATCAGGAGGCCTTAGATAGAGAATCAGCCTTTGAGATAATACAGGCTAAGTATCAGATTAAGGATAATGAAAAGAGAGAACTTGAAGAAGCAAAATTAAGGGAAAAAGAAATGAAGGAACTGGAAAAGCAAAGAATTGCTGAAGAAAAGGCAAGGGAAAAGGCTAAGAAGAATAATCCATTCAATCCTGAAAGAGTTACTAAATCCTTTATGAGTACCGTTACTAGTACCATAGGCAGGGAAGTTGCAAGGGGTTTACTTGGTTCTATAAAGAAGAAGTTTTAATAGAAGTGGGGCTATTACTCCACTTCTATTCTTGTACTGCTTTATTATTCTTCCTTAAGTATATTCTATTGGAAACTATACTTCTTATAAGAACTGTTACTAATACCACAGTACCTCCAATTAATGCCACATCACTTGGTCTTTCACCAATTACCATAAACACCCATAGAGGATTTAGTATGGGTTCAAGAAACATGATTAGAATGGTTTCAAGAGCTGTTAAATGCTTGATTGCCTTGGCATATAATATATATGCCAGTCCCAGTTGAAATACTCCAAGAATAAATATTCCTATTATATCCTGGAATGAAAAAGTCACCCCGAATATGAATGGTAGCCCTATCAAGACTGTCAATAGATGACCCAGCAATGTTGTTTCCACAGGAGATTCATCCTTCTGAAATCTAAGGGATATTGTAACTCCAGCTAGAAATACTCCACTTAGAACAGCTATAAGATTACCCATCATATTGCCTGCTTCCACATCATCCATAAAGAACAGAACCATTCCAAAACCCACGGATAAAATGGCTAAAATGTCATACCAGTGAATTTTCTCCTTCAATATCCACAATCCAAGCATTGCAACCCATATGGGAGCAGTAAATTGGAGTATAATGGAATTTGCAGCGGTGGTTAGCTTATTAGCTAAGATAAATCCAATTACCATTCCAGAATAGCAGATGGCCCCTGAAATCTGAGCCTTGGAATAAGTGAACTTAGGCTTTTTAACATACATCCAGACAACTGCAGCTGAAAACATCCCTCTGGTACTGGCTATTGCCAAGGGAGGAACATTTATATACTTTAGAATCAACCCTCCTGTACTAAGGAGAGTAGCAGCTATTAGTATGTAGAATATAGCCTTAATCTTCTCATTTTTCATTTTTTATCATTCCCACCTTGATAAAGAATTCCTCTATTCCACTTATAAGCTCATTTATATTATCTGATTTTCTTGCAATACTCTCTATGGGGCAAAGGTCATTTCCCTCCCTATTTAGTATAAAGGGAACTTTCTTCTTATACTCAACTTCAATACCAGCTTCTTCAAGGACATCCATTGCAACATCACTTATTAAATCAGTGTATAGGCCCTTGATCTTACCATGAATAAGAAAAATGGCAGCTGCCTTTCCTATAACTCTATCTGCAACATATGAGTCCTTTAATAGGCTGTGATTCATGGTGTAAACATCGAAAATTGGTTTAATTCCCCTATCCTTTGATGTGGCTATTACCTTTTTGTCTCTAATTACTGCCATTTTCAAATCATTGTTATATAGATAATCTCTTATGTAATTTATTGAATCCATCATATCCCTACTTTCTAACATATATAATATAATAGATTCTGTTTAAAATAAATAGCTATCTTTACCCTTTACTAACTTAAATTTAAGTATATAATAGTATAGTAGGATTCCCAAATTGAGGTGTAATATGTATCCAGAGATGAAGTATGAGGAAATAATAGAAAAATTAAATAAGGATGAATATGTGATAATAGATGTAAGGACCAATAGGGAGTTCCAGGATGAAACCATTCCCGGAGCTTTAAATATGCCCATATTCAATGATGAGGAAAGAGTCCAGATAGGTACAGCCTATACCAAGGAAAGTGTGGAAAAAGCAAAAACACTGGGAATTGAAGCCGTATCCAAACGACTTCCCTCCATGTTCCAGGAGATACTTGAACTAAATAGAAAATTCCCCCATCTGGTCTTCTTTTGCTCCAGGGGAGGTTTTAGAAGTTCAAGTATAGTGTCTCTATTAAGGAGCTTAAAAATCGATGCTATAAAGATTACAGGAGGTTATAAAGCATATAGAAACTATATCAATGATAACCTTCAAAAGCAGATAGAAGATATTAACTTAATAGTGCTTTATGGAAATACTGGTACTGGAAAGACCCATGTGCTGGAAGAACTTAAAAGACTTGAAGCTGATGTGATTGACCTTGAGAAATGTGCAAATCATAGAGGGTCAACCTTGGGTAGTGTTGGTTTGGGAGAACCAAATTCACAAAAGATGTTTGAATCCCTCTTGTTTGATGAGCTTGCAAATAGAAAGTCCAATACTGTATTTACTGAAGGAGAAAGTAAAAGGATAGGAAGATCTGTAATACCTGATAGCTTCTTTGAAAAGATGAAATCAGGAAAACATGTAAGAATTCACTGCCCCCTTGAGGTTAGAGTGGACAATATTATGAAAGACTATGTTCATGAAACAGACAGTGAGCTTATTGAAGCGCTGAATCACCTTCGCAAAAGGTTAGGAAATGAGTTAATTGATTCCTTCATCAAGGACATCAAATCAGGTAATCATTATAAAGTTATTGCTGATCTTATGGTAAAGTACTACGACCCAATGTATGAACACCATGTTAAGAACTACATCTTCAATGTTGAAAATCTAGATCCTAAGGATACAGCTGAAATATTATTGAGAAAATTTATACAAAAATAAATTTAGGACCCTGTTGCATATCAATTAACATGCACCAGGGTCTTTTATTTAGTCATATAGCTTTCTTTCCAATTCCTTAATCCTATAATTATACTCCTTCTCATCTATCTTTCCATAATCATAGCTTTTGTTAAGATTAATAAATGGTCTTATTTTATAGAATTCTTCTAGGTCAAGCTCAATTGTCTCCCTACAATTTGAGCAAACCAGTTTGTAAATAGGATTCAATTTCCCAATGGGTAACACCACAAGGGGCTTATGATAGCTAATTTCAATGTTATAGTAATCATCGCTGGCACAATTCTCACACTTAGGATTGATCCTATTTAGTAACCACTCCT
>JAUWAD010000005.1 GCA_030602225.1 Bacillota bacterium
ACAACAAGTTTAGCTGCTGGTGTAATAACTGGATATGCAATTAACCTTAAAACATTAGGACTTAGCGAATATGAGAACTTCAACTTTAATAGTGCGTGTCTTATTGGAGGTATTCCTTTTGGGGCTAGTGGTTTGGGTCTCTTTAGGCTGGATGCAGATAATGATAGCGGGACGCTAATTGTTTCAAGTATTTCATTTCCTCTTACTGACTTTGGAGTTGATAATAAGAAAAGGATAAGAAGTGCTTTTTATGGTGGAAAAGCTGATGGTAGAATGAAACTTTTCATTGAGAATGATGAAGAAAATGAAAGAGAAAGACTTTTTATTCCTGGTAGTGTCAGGTCAAAAACTAAAATTCCAATAGGAAGAGAGGGAAAAGGTTCTTACTGGAAAGTTAGGCTTACTAATGTAGGAGGTTGTAATTTTAAGCTTGATACACTTGAAGTTTTTCCTGTTCTTCTGGGAAGAGTATAATGACTTATAGGCTTAACCTTGCAGGCAATACAGATATTGCTAAGTTATTATTGCCTATGGCAAGAAAGGAGCTTGAAACTTTAAAGAACCAAATGTCGTTTGCTAATCTTGGACAGCTGCAGAGGACAGTAAAACTTGCAAGTGGCGCTGTTATTAATGTTGAGAGAGTTCTTGGTCAAGATACTATTAATATTTTAGTTCCTGAGATTGAAGTTAAAAAGGAAGAAGCTGTTGAAGAATTACAACTTACTAAGAACTTTGTTGTTATCGAACTTATTAGTGAAGCTTGTGACTCTGGATATGTAATCTGGAATATTGAAGAAGGGCGTTTATATTCAGGCTTTGAAGATGAAGCTTATCCTATAAATGAAGAAGCCCTTAAAGACTGGATAGATACAACTTTCGCTGAAGATGTTACAGAAGATGATATATATTCTGTGGAGTTAGCTGGTGAAACTGTCATTGCTGGTGGAACTTCAGCTAATACAGGTTGTGGTGTACTTACTAATGATATTGACTTTATGACTAAGTATCTTGCATTTTATGATGCTTATGGTTATTGTGATTGGGGAGAAGATGCTTGTTGTATTGAAATGCAGTGGTATGAAAGTGGTGCATGGCAAGGACAGTGGGAGACTTGTCCTGAATGTGAAGCAGTCTGGATATGGGAAGATAAATTTACTAATATTACAATGAAGGCTTTCATTCTTGGTGCTCTTAAAAGTTATAATCTTACTATTCAAGTTGAGGCTTTTAAAGGTGAAACTACTTGTATTAGAAATGAAACTGATTACCATGATAGAGATTATTACTGGCCACTTGTAACTTATCTACCTCCAGGCTCAGAGTATGATGATTGGACAGCATGTGGAAGAAGTCAACTTCCGATTATATATAAAGCTTGTCATGTAGAAGGCCTTAGATATAATTGTGAATTAAAAACTTCACTTGGAGACTTCGCTGTTCTAGAACTGTGGAATGAATATGAAAGTATTTGGACTACAGCATGTACATGGCCATCTGGTAATAGAGAGACAAGCAAGATGTGGGATGGTTATGATGTTCCGCTTGTTAAGGGTGTTTATAGTGCTGAAGTTTATGTTCAAATCTTTGGGTATTGGGGAAGAATAAAGACTGTACAAGCTGGAAGTACTACTTATGAGGTAACTGGAGAAGTTAAATGTGCAGTTAATGAATATTCAAGTGTAAATAATGTGCATCCTACTGAGCAAGAAGAAGACGAAGGTTTTACAACTTCTATCAGTGAGTTAATTAATAAGTTTATAGATGATAATACTTTAACATTTGCTACTAGTGCAGATGGAATTGATTTAGATATAAAGATCTATAAAGTACCTGAGGAGACTCTATAATGGCTGATGAAGGGTATATAAAAGATATAGCGCTTGATTTGACTAACACTCAAATTGCACAAGCGAGAGAATATGCAGATGATGCATATACATCTGCACAGGGATTTCTTAATGAGCTGAAAGCTCTTTTCGAAGACTATGATGTTCCTGCGCTTGAAATAGAAATGCCTGAGATTGATATTCCAGACATTAATATAGAGCTTCCTCCTGATTTAGAAGAGCCTGATTTAGAACTTGTTATTACTGGAGATTTTCCAAGTCCACCCTCATTTAATAACTCAGACTTAGAGGCTGCACTTGATTTAGTCTTTGAAAATATTTCTAATACTCTTCAAACAGGTGGTACTGGCATTACTGAAGTTGTAGAAGATGCTATCTATGATAGAGCAAGAAGCAGATTAGATGAAGAATTTAGAGATGAATATGAAAAGGTAGAGAATATCTATGCTTCAAGAGGATTTGAAGTTTTACCTGGAATAGTTGCAAGTCTAATGGCAAGAATGGGAAGTGAGGTAGTGAGAAAGTCTGAAGACTTGAATAATGATATTCTTGTAAATCAGACTAAACTTGCACAGCAACAAATTCAGTTTGCTCTGACAATGTGCATTGAGCTTTTCAAGGCAAGACTTCAAGAATATGCTACAAGAATAGAGGCTTATAGCACTGAAATTACTGGTTATATTTCTAGGATACAAGCTCAGGTAGCTGTTATTGATGCTAGAGTTAAAGCTTTTGAAGCTAAAGTACGAGTCTATACTGCATCTGTTGAAATGCAGAAAGTGTACTATGAAACTCTTAGTACTAAAATCAGCTTAGAACTTCAGAAGGCTAAGTTAGTAACTGATATATTAATCTCAGAAATGGAAGCAAATCTAAAGGCCTTTGTTGCTATAAAAGAACTGCAACTTGAAGCTGCTAAAGCAGGTGGTACTGTAATGGCACAACTTGCAGCAAGCGCTCTCAGTTCTATTAATACTGCAACAGGATATAACTTTCATAGTGGTATTACCTGGGCAGAAAGTAAATCTGAAAGTGTAGCACAAAGTCAAAGTGAAGTTCATCAGCATATATATAAACATTAACTGGAAAGTCAATAATTGACTTTGCTTAAAAAGGAGTAAGAATATGGCTTTTCTAATGAGTCCGAAGGAATTTACTCGGAGGAATATAAGATATGGTGAAGAAGGAACTGAAAAGCGAAGAAGAGAGTTGGCAGGATATGCTGGCATCTTACAAGAGCTTAAGGATCAAGGGGCTCTTGGTCTTCTGGAATCTGCTCAAAGATTTGAAAGACCAGAACAAGAAGCAAGAATTACTGGCCTTGGAGCAGAAACTGAGAGAACTCGACTTGGAACTGCTGGAGAAGAGTTCTATCAAGGACTCTCTAGGAGATTTGCAGAACCTTTCATGAAGAAATATCTTGGTATGGAAGACTATCTTCCTGAACCTGAAAGAGCTGAGTTGCTTTCAAGAGAGAGAGGCCCTGTTCCAGCAAGTATTGGGCCAAGAACTGATATTGCCACTCCAAGAGGGCCTGGTGTTACTGGTACTTGGGAAGCTCCTAAACCTCCTACACCTTCTATTCTTGACAGATTCAGTAGAATGTTTGCTCCTAGAAAAAAGAAGCTAGCTCGGGATACTGCAGTACTAGGTGTAAGAGGGTAAGGAGATATTATGCCATCTTTTGGAGAACGTTTACTTACACGAGCTATACAAAGTAGTATAGCTGAAGAAAGTAGAAAAAGAAGAGCTCTTGAGAAAGTGGAGAAAGATAAGGTATCTTTGCTTGCTGACCCAGCTACAATGGATAAATTAGTAGCTGACTTTACTACTATGATATCTCCTTCAAGAGCTAAGCTAGGAACAGACTTTGCCAGTAAAGTTGATGCTGCTGATGCTAATATTCCAAGTGACCATCCTTTAAAAGGGTATGGACATAGTCTTAGAGATAATCTTCGTGCTCAGTTAGTAAGTCCGGAAAATAGAGGTAAGTCTATTGAACAGCTAATTTTACAACAATCTGGTAGAGAGCTTATTAAGAAGGGTAAAAGTGGTAAGTCTCTTTATGAAGAGGCTCATGAATATAAGTATAGAAAGGATTATGCTCCAGGTAACTGGTTTGGTCTTGCTGGAGAAGATGAAGATGTAAGAGCACTTCCTGGGTATGAGGAGTTTAAAGAAGAAAAGGCTGCTATTACACCAAAAGAAATTACTACCACTTATAAACAAGCTCTTGGATTTGGTGCTGGATTTGCTGGGGCGGGGCAGTTAACAAGAAGGGCTGCTATTAAATGGGGAGGAAAGAGAGCAGTAAGTTGGGGAACTAAGAGACTTGTTACAGGTGCAGCTCTTGGGCCTCATGTTGGTCTTGCTGCTGTAGCTGCTGTTCCTGCTTTTAAGATATTTGATGCGACAGCTAATGTTATTGAAAGAAGTCATTTTGGAAAGTCTCAAGGTGCTATTACTAAGCTTACAACTGAGGTGATAATTGGTGGACTTATTCCTGCTTATGCAGGACATAAGATTTTAACTAAGAGTATTGCTGCAGCTGCTAAAGCAAATATTATAAAAGGTACTGCAGAGAAATTGCTTATGCGACTTCCTACAGCACGTAATGCTATTGTGCTTGGAAAGGCGAGAGCAGTTGATGCTAAAACACAAGCTGCTGCTGATGCTGCCATTAAAAAGGAAACTGCTAAACCTACTACTAAGAAACAATTCTTTAAAGCTGCTGATGATGAATATACAAGGCAACAATTTGAGTATAGAGATTTATCAAGGTTTGAGAAACAAGAAATGGAAAAAGACCTTGCTGCTCCGTTTGCTAGTATATTTACCGGAGCTAGAACAGCAAGACCTAAGAATGTTGGCAAAATCTTTGCGAGTTTTACTGATGAACAGTCTGATGCAGCTCTGGTTAAAGCTAAGACTATTGGAATTAGAAAGGCTACTCAGCAAGTTAAGGAAGGAGCTGATGTACTCGAAGATCAAAGAGTGAAAGAGATTCGAGATGGCATACATAAAGGTCTTAAAGAGACAGATGAATATCTTATTCCTAAAAAGTTATATACTACTGATGATTTAATTAGTCCATTTAAATCAAAGAAGCAGCAAAGGCTTACAACCTCTGCAGAGAAGAAAGTTAGTAAAACTCAGAAAGCTGCTAAAGAAGTTAATGATGCAGTAGATAAGGAAATACTTGCTGTTAAGATGACAGAGGTTGGTGAGGATATAGCAACTTCAAGAGCAGCTATTGCTGAGATGGATAAAATCTTTAAAGGTGGCTTTGTACAGACAGAGACTGGTGCTGTTATAAGGAAGGAGGGGAAGAAAGCTGTTGTACAAGTTCCGGATGAAGTGATTAGGAAGAAAGAAGCTGCTATACCCATTCCTGGAAAAAGGTATATATTTCCACGGGGAGAAAAGCTTTTTAAAGAAGTTGATGAAACACTGAAAGAAACAACAGAAGTAACTAAAGCATTGAAAGCTAAGATAGAAGTTTCCGTTGATGATATAACAAGGTACCATAGAAATATAGCTATTCCAGCTATTAAACAAGCTCTAGAAAGAGGAAAATTTAATGAGGCTAAAGCTATAATTCAGCAGACAAATTTAGATAAACATCCTATAGGTAAGAAGTTGGTAGCTAAGGTTGAAGAGGGGTTTGAAAAATATGGTACGCTTTCTGAAAAAGAACTAAAAGAATTAGCTCCTTTTAGAACAGTAATGGAAGAACTTGAAAGGGTTCCAGTTCCTTTTACTGACATACCAGAAGATGCAGTAGAAATCTCCTATCGAGAAGCAAAAAGAAGACTTCTTAAACAAGTAACAAAGAAAGATTCTATTGGAGAAGCAAAATTAGATGGTGCTATTAAAAATGCTGAAACATCAGTAGGAAAACAGGTAGAAAAACAACAGGGAAGAAAGCTTACTGAAGCAGAAATGTCTGATGCTGAATGGCTTGCAAGGGCTGGTGAGAGTGAAACTATTGAAGATATATTTGCTACTACTGATGGATTGATGAAGGAGGAATTTGATCCAAGTAAGTGGACTTTTTTTCTTCTGGCAGGAGTAACAGTTCCACTTTTAAGTTTAATTAGTACAGATGCTCAAGCAGGTATGACAAGTGAGGCATTAAAGGTTGCTGCTAATTCTAAAGTGCCTAAGATTGTAATTGATTCTTTAAAAGCAGCTGGTAAGTCAGGAAAACAGTTAAATAAGGAAATAATTGAAGGTGGATATACTTATATTCCTGCGGCTGAAGGGCAGAAGTTCTTTGGTGAAAGGATGAAAGCTATTAGTGTATCTGAAATGGTGGCTGAACGAGGAGAAAGATTATCTGATCAGATAATTAGATCAAAGAGTTTACCGTTTGGCTTTGATAGACTTATGAGTACAGCAGGATTTTCTAGATTATTTACAAAGGCTGGTGGTGAGCCTGCTATTGAATTGGGTAATAGGCATATAGTCTCTGGCTCTATGACTGAGAAAGGTTTACAAGTAGCTGATAATATTTATAGCTCTGTTAAGAATTATAATGCTAATCCTAAAGAAGTTATTGAAACTATGAAGCCTTTAGCTGAAAGATTTGCTGGTGAGGTTGGAGCATATAATAGTGTTGAATATCATATTAAGGCTATTAAAGGAATTAGAAATAAAGCTCTTGCTGATCTTAAGAAAGGAAAGTTAAAGGGCCTTGAGAAAGACGAAGTAATAGCAGGACTTAAAGAAGCTAAAATATCACTCAGAAGATTAAATGATGCTCTGGAAGAGCTTGCACCTACAGCTGCAAAGTTTGAAAGTAATTATCAGGAAACAATTAAGATACTAGCTAAGAATAATCCATCTGTTAGAATGAGTTTAGCTGCTGAGGATACAGCTAAGTTTAAACATAATCCGTGGCTTGAACCACTAATGACCTTCGAGGAAAAAGAAGCTGTTGGGTACTATAAGAAGTTTATGGAAGAATATGCTGAGGAAATAGCGAGGGTTTATGGGAAAGATGCTGTTATAGAAAGCAGACCCTATATCCATCATGCCTTTCATCCAAGCTGGAAAACTAGATTTATTAACGATGAGCTTTTAAGACTTAAGTTAGGAATTAAACCACATCCTCCATATACTGAATGGCACAGTCGATCAAGGTATAGTAAACAAATGGTTCCTCACATAGGATATAATACTGGAAGATATATTCCTGATGCTGAGAAGAGAATTCAAATGCGAGAATTCTGGGGCATAGACAAGAAAAACAGTTGGCATGCTTTAAGACAAAGTCCTATGGTTCAAGGATCAGATGCACTGAGAGAATTCTTTCAGAGAATTCATAATGCTGGAATACCTGCATCTGATCACTGGAGCAATAAAGCAGCTAATTGGTATAGTGCTATTGAGGTATTCAGACTTCTTGGATTTTCTACAAGTGTTGCTTTTAAACATCTATTTAAAATTCCTGGTACATGGGCACAACTTGGATTCATTCCTGCAGCTAAGCATATTCCTGAAACTATTCAAGTTTTTGCAAGAACATTTGCTCAGGGAAAAGGTGGTAAGGATATTGCAAGACAACTTAATTTAACAGGTAGAGCTGGAGAGAAGGCTGCTACAGATTTAATTGCTAAGACATTTTCTAGACAGTATGGTTATATGAATACTATAATGGATATGGATATGGCAGTTAATGTTAATAGTACCTTTGAGACTGGTTTGAAGTGGTTAAATGAAAAAGGTGGAGTATTTGTAAGGGGTGTTGAGCACTTTGATAGGTCTCATGGTATTTTAGCTGCATCTGAACAAGCTGCTAAAAAAGGAATGACTGCCAAGCAAGCTGTGTATGGATTAGTTGATACAATTCTCAAGAATAACTTTTTAAGTGGAACACTTAATCCCTCATGGATGAGAAGTCCTAAAGTAAGAGCACTGTTTCTGTTTCAAAATACAGCCTTTAAAATATTAGAGAGAAGGATTGTTGGAGGTATTAAAACTCTTGAACTTAGTAAAGCTGCTGGTAAGTCAATAAAAGAAAAAGGTTTAAGACAAACACTTAAAGAGCTTAGAGGAATAAAACAGTTTATAAAAGAAGGAGAACATGAATTTAAGGAAAGTATTATCCTTGATGCTTTAAATGCTGACAGAGGATACTTTGGAACCCCTCAGAGCATACAGTTTATGAAGGAAATTCTTATTATGGGAGCTATTGTAGGAGCTGGTGGAGTAGCAGGAGTTGATTTATGGGAGCATGCAAATCACATTCCCTTCTTAAAAGGTCATACTAAATATCCTGTACTTGCAACGTCTCCAATTTTTAATGCTATGTTTGATGTAAAGGCTAATAGAGCAGCTGCTGCTAAGGCAAGTAAAGCTCCTGAGTTCTTAATGACAGACTTTCTAAAAGAGTGGTTATGGCAAGGTAAGTATGGGCCATATCCTCAGTCAGTTAAAAAGCTGATGAGATTATCTGATGATGATATACCTAAGAGATATAAAGATTCTAAATTTAAATACTTATTTTCAATTCCCGCTACTGAATAAAATAGTAAGCGGCGTCAATTATTGACTACCTCGCTGGAGAATACAAATGTCTGAAACGGTTGAAACCAGATTAGCATTAGTAGAAAATGCAGTTTCTGATCTTAAAGAAAGTCAAGGAGAGAACTTTGCGAAGTTGTTTAGAATCCTTGAAGGTGAAGGTGATGAAGTGGGATTAAAGGCTTCTGTGAGATTACAAAATGCTTCCTTAAAACGCCTTTATAAATGGGTAGCAGGTCTTACAATGTTAGCTTTTGGAGCTATTGGAGAAGTAATAAGAAGAAATATTTAAAGGAGATAAGATATGGCAACTGGACAAAGATCATTTAAGAGTGATGGAAATAAGAATGCTATTCAGGCAGGAGTTAAAATAGAGGATGTGATGGAAGTGAGTATTACAGCTGCAAGTTTTGTTGCTGTAACTATTCCAGCTTCTATTTATCCTAAGTCAATTTACGTGACTACAAGGGATCAAACAAACTTTCTTTTGTCTAATGATTCTGGTGGTGCTGGTTATGCTACAATTCCTTCAGGTTTTGGGATTGATCTTGCACCTGAAGCAGAGGAAATTATATTTTATGTGCAGGGAACTTCTACTACAACTCTTGAAGTAATACTTTTAGGATAAGAGTAAGGTATTGATATGAGACTAAGAAGATTTAGACCAAACTTAGGAATGTCAAGAATGATGATGGGAAGATTCTTAGGCCCTGAACTTATAACAGCTGTAGGAGACAGGGATTTTTCTGCTGGGGCAGGGAATTGGACTGCCAGTACCGGGGAGATTACTTGGGATAATATCTCTATGAACTTTAACTATACTGTGTGGGGTTATGCGAGATTAGCGGTGCAGGGCACACCAGGTGTTCTTCATAGGGTTGGGTATGAAACAATACTTGACACATCAGGACTATTAGCCGTCAGAATTGGTGGTGTTGGGGATTATACTACTATTAGTACAACTATTGGGGTTCATACTATAAATGTTGTGGCTGAAGCAAATGGTTTCATATATTTCGGGTCTGGGAACTGGATTGGTTCGATAGACAACATAAATCTAAAGGCAGTGTTATAATGGGAAAGAGCAATTTAAAAATGAGCCATAATATTCTACCTGATCTGCAAGGAGGGACAGATGATGAGTATTATCATTTAACCTCTGCAGAACATATATCCTTTGGCTCTTTAATTGATAATTCTATTGTTAACACACTTCACCGACATAGTGAATTAGTTAATCCAGCTGGAAGTATTGATCCTGCTTTGAGTATTGATGCTGATGGTAAAGTAACATTGCATGGCAGTAATAATGCTTATATATTAAATGATACTGCTGTTGATAACTTCAGTTGGTTTTATATGAAAGGGGCTGCTACTGGCTCTAGTATGCTTATATCTTTAGGCACAGGGGCTACATCAGTTGGAGGTATAGCTGCTGTATATGGGGGTGCTTGGGGTTCTAATAACATTCAGATATATCATGATGGAAGCAATGGATATTTATCTACAGGAGCAGGAGATTTAGTCTTAAGTCCTAATGGAAATATAATCTTAGTAAACCAAAAAATTCTATACACAGAAAATATTAGGGCAAAGGACTCTGACGGATTATATATAGCAGATGATGGTGGAAATCTTGGTATTCATATAGCAGATGGTGGGAATGTTAAAGTACAAAATACTGAAATTGTGAGTGCCTATGTAAAAATTAATAAAAATGGTAGTGGTAATAGATATGCTTATATTGATCTAATAGGAGATGGTACCTACACAGGTTTCGGATTAAGACTCTCAAGAACCAATACTGGGCCTAATACTATTTCACGATTAGAACATAGAGGAACAGGAAGTCTTGAAATAAGAGCGCATGAAGCTGCTCCAATAATATTTAAAACGACTGATATTACAAGACTAACTCTTGCTGCTGATGGAACTATAAATATTACTGGCAGCTTGCTTTTTACAGGCGCCGGAAAAGGTTTGGCTTTTGCAGAAATATGGGCTTTTGATGTAAATAATACTTTAACAATAACAGGCACAGGCATTGTCAATAAAGTTCAAGTTACTTCTTTTGCTGTGAATGGACTGTCAAATAACGCAACTCCTGATCACACAAACGATCATATTACAATTACAAAGGCAGGATTATATAAAGTTAATATTTCTGCAAGTATTGAAAGTGTAGGCGGAGTTGCCTATAAAATAGCGGTTGGTGTATTTAAGAATAATGGTGCATACCACTTTCAAAATTTGCATGTCTCTAGGAATTTAGCTGGAGGCTGCCCAATATCAATGACTGGAATTATTGATTTAGCAGTGAATGATACGATTGAAGTTTGGACTTGGAATGAGACGGATACAAATAATATAGTAGTTGATGATATAACTATGAATTTACTTCAAATTGCAGGAACATAAAGGAGGAATAAAATGGAGAAAGAGAGCCAGGTAGAAAAATTAAAGACTAAAGAACAACTACAGCAGGAATTAAAAGAGTATACGGCAAAACAAGTAAATTTATGTCAGCAAGAAGTTGTTGCAGCTATCAATCCTATCCTGGATAAGTACCAATGCCAGATTGATGTATCAGTTACCCTAAGAAGTGGACAAGTTATTCCCTCTTGGAATATAGTCCCAAGAAATGTAGGAGGCTAAGCATGTCAGCATCGACACTTTTAGAAGTGGGAGATACAGTTCCTGTTATTCTACAAATTGCTGATGGAAATGCTGGCTTATACCCTCAGGCAGAAATTAGAGATGATGCTGCTAATTTATTAGTAACTCTTGATCTATCTCATCAAGCAGAGGGTCTGTATGTTCCTGCCGCTCCTTATTCAATGCCTGATGAAATCTTTATCAAGATAACTTATATTGTGTATACTGACGCTGGACACACTACAGAGTCAGATGTTTATCTTAGAGATATTGATGTTTTTTGTAGTATTAACCCTGTTGATTATAAAGCCACGGGGTTTGCCGTTCCTAATGAATATGATGCAGTGTTAGGAACTCTTTCTACTGAAGCAAATGCAACATCAAATAAGAATGAAGTAACTGCAGAAGTGAATGCTAATGAGACTAAGATAGATACAATTATAGGAGCTATTACCTTGCTTAATAATCTGTCGATAGCTGACGTTCAAGCTGCATTGACTGCTCAGGGATATACTTCTGGAAGGGCGACACTTCTTGATTATCTTGATGCTACTATATCATCCAGATCAAGCCATTCTGCAGCTGATATATGGGCACATGCTTCAGCTATGTTTTTACTAAAGATAATTAAGAACAAAAAAGTATTGGCTAAAAATGTAACTGTGTGGGAGCTAATAATCTACGATGATGATAATACAACTCCAATCTTGAATAAGGCAATAAAAGATAAAGACGGAGGTGATATAACTGATTTAGAAGCTGGAGTATTAGCTCAGGAGATAGCAACAAGTGTTTAATTTACAACCAGGATGTGGATTAGGATTTACTGCCAGTAAGCAAATAGCCTTTGGGTTAGGTTCTTCTTTTGTTCTTAGAGAAATAATACTTAAATCTATTATCTCTTTTACAAGAGAAATAATAACTCGAAGTTTTATTGTCACAAAGACTAAACAATCTTTTACTAGGAAAGCAGTATAATGACTGGAAGACAAGCAACTTATAAACGTAAAGAGGTAAATAAATCTTTCAGTAGAGAATTTTCTCAAAGGTCATTTGTTAGAGAGATAATAAATAGAAGCTTCAAAAGGAAAAAAGAGGTGTCAAATGAAGGCAGGTAAATTTAAAAAGCAAGGAAGTGAGCACTATAATATTAATGCTGATTTTTCTTTAAATATGGATATTGCAGGTGGTGAAGATTTAGTCCTTGCTAATTGTACTGTTGTTGCTGAAGATAAAGATGAAGAAGATGCATCAGCTACAGTATTAAAAGATGCTTCAATAGCAATAGGAACAGGCAGTAATAAAGGAAAACTTTATATCCATGTCCAGGCAGGAACTGTAGCATTAAGCCCTTATAAAATCACCTTCAAAACTGGCAATACAACAACAGGCGAAGGATGGGAGAAGGATGTTTTTATGACTATAAAGGAAATTTAATAGGAGGAATTATGAAAGGCAAAAATGGAGTAGTTTTATTGGGTCTTAAACTTGAAATGAGAAAGGTTCTTATAGAAGCAGATAAAGTATGGAAAGCTCATGGACAGGAACTTACTATTACATCTGGATTAGATGGCATTCATAGTCCTGGAAGTCTTCATCCATATGGTTATGCACTTGATCTGAGAACAAGATATTTTGATAAGGCTGAGTACACAACAATTGCAGCTGAGTTAAGGGCTGCACTTGGAGACAAGTATGATGTAATTGTTCACTATACTCATATCCATATTGAGTATGATGAAATATTAAGGAGGTAATTATGAGTTGGATATCAGCTATTCCTGTAGTAGGAGATTTAATTAAAGGAGCTTCTGACATTATTAAAGAAGTTGTAGTAGACAAGGACAAACAAAATGAGATTATAGGCAACCTTAAGAAGATTGAACAAACAGTGTATATGAGTGAACTACAAACTAAAACTATTCCTTGGGTTGATGCTCTACATAAGATGGGGAGACAAATACTGAATTTTCTAAATATTATAGCAGTAGTTACTCTTATTGCATTAGATGTTACAATAGATCAGAATATAGCTCTCTTACTTGGTGGGCCTAACATTGCTTATCAATTAATCAAAGGAAAGAATAAATAAACTGGCCTGTGAGACACCCAGAATTGGATTATTATTTTGTTCGGGTATTGGTATTCGGAAACATAGATCGTCCAATACTGGGCATCTCACGGCGTTCTATGACCATATATGAACCAATATATTGAATAAATACCGTACTATTAAAAGTCCTATTATCCAGTATATAATGTGTGTAAGATTGCTTATTTCTTGCTTCATAATCTAAGTGGTGGTTGTTTTAAGTTATCTGTTATCATTAGGTCACCTATTTTGATTAGAATAACTTGTCTCCAGTTCCTTATCAACCGCATTTTCTAACTTGTTATTATTATAAATGTCGTTTCCACTCATCATTATCTTCTCTACTACCACCGCAATCCATGCCATTATGCCTGGAACCCAAAGAAGGTGTGGGAAATTCTCTTTTCTTTTCACATCGACCCTCACCGTCATTGCTAATCTTTTGTTTTCGGGTAAAGTAAATACAAGTTCCATGTTCATCTAATTCAAGATACTCTGCCGTACAAGTTGCACGCCATTTATAATGCTTGCACAATGTTGCTTGACAAGTTACCTGTTTAAACTTATTTGGTATTACACTATCATTAATTTGGTTTTGTTCAGATGCTGAGTTGAATGTTTGGGAGGCTACGAGTTCCGTATGTAGTTTGTTAATATTATCAGCATTTAATTGTGGTGTATAAATATAGTGATTTTCACAATAACCCTTGCGACCGTTCATTATTTGTTTAAGTAGTTGAATTAATTTTTCTTTCATATTAAGTCTCCTTATTTAATATCCTTCTCTTTTTGTCGCATAATAGAATATCCCCTTTTCTCCTGCCGGCCCTTCATATCCTCTTCTTGCAAGGCCTCTTCTTATCACAGTATCAATTACATTTTCAAACTTCTTAGCATCCACATCTCTCCAGATGCGTTGGAGTAAAGCAGGCTCGCTTATAATTCCTTCTGCCTCTATAATAGAAGCTACCATATTTACTTCAGGTGAGATATCACTTCTCCCAACAGCAACGAAGGTTTTACTCATGGCCTTCTCTGCTATCTCTAACTCAATAATAGCCTGGTCAACATCATTCCATTCTATTATAAGTTCACTGTGTTTAACAGCTGCATTTATTACAGCTAACTTAAGAACAAACATAGGCTTTCTTGAATACCAGCCATTAAATGCAGGGTCTTTACATACCCTTGCTGGACTTCTTTCTTCGAAGCGCATGTACCATCTTTCCCACTCTGTCTGGCATTCACTACTAAAATTATATCCTCCAGATATTCTAGATATAACAGTTAAGTCATTAATGAGAGCTTCTCTTCTTTCATAGAGCTCGGGACTTAAATAAGGAATAGGAATTTTCTTGTTCTTCTCACTTCCCCAGATAAATATGATTCTACTCGTAAGACCTCCACCAATAGCTGTTATTGGTAAACTAGAAGCAAGACTTTCTGGAGTAGTAGCACCGAGGATATTTAGATATACTGAAGGAATTATATTTGTTCCTGAATTTTTAGTCCTATATTTCCATGGAAGTTCTTGACAGTCGAAGAGATCTGTTAGAAGGACTAACATTTTTGTATTCTCTTGTTTCTGTCCAAGAAAAGATTCAAATTCTCGTGAGATTACTGAAAGAGAGCTATGTCTAAACATATCTCCATTTGGCATCTGTTCATCACTGGCACAGGCTTCAAGATCTTGTAACAAAGCTTCCTTTGTAATAGCGTCAGCAGAGAGTTCTATATTTGTTATCTCATTTAGAATGTCTACTCCGTAGGAAATACTTTGACTCTTTCTAACAATTCCTGGTTCTGCTACCAAGATAACATATAAATTTGGAAAGACCTTTATTCTCCCAAGGTGAAGCCAGACCTTCTTTCTTAAAGCAGCAGCTACCATTGAACGTCCTATCCAAGGATGAAATATTTTAGCACTTTCAGTATTCTCAGTGTATTCAACATAACTATCTAACCAGTTCTTCAGTTTTCGGCTCATTTATTCTCCAGTAGGTTAGTCAATTATTGACTTTGCTTAGATTTACGTTAGACTTCCGCAACCTTTACAATGTGGACAGATATAATCTGATGAAATAAGACGTTTGACTCCACCACCCAGATTAATAATTTTAAGAGGATGATTATTTATTGCTGCATAACTAATAATAACTTTTGCATTTATATTATATGAGCATACTCTATTAATATAGCCATTATCAATATCAGCTTTACAGTTACCTATAAAATTTATATCGAGTCTCATATCTCCTCCATCTCTCCAATTATTAACTTTTTAAATTAAAGGTTAAACAATGAAATAAATTCTCTCGCATTTTAATGTCTGAGTTTGACTCTGACTGTGGTGTATAATCAGTTGGACATTCAATAACCTTTTTGAGCCATATTACTTCATCATGTTCTAAAGTTAAAGTAAGAGTCACTCTCTTTTCTACCTTTGCTATCATATTTCCTCCATCTCCCCCCAACTTGGGCCGAGTGAAAAGTCAACATCTATTGTGAACTCTCTATTATTTGATGTAAGAGGATATAGCATACATTCTCTTAGAGTAAGCATACCTTCTTCTATCTTCTGAGAGTTGTCTTCTGAAAGAACATAGATAGCATCATGGAGTTGTAGATATAAATTAAGATGCAACCCTTGATGCCCTTGTTCATGATAAACCTTTACAAGAGATTTATTAAGCAAGTCTCCAACAGTTGACTGTGGAATGTAAGAATAAGCACTTCTAAATAAACTTCCACTCTTTCCATCTTGTGGCCATCTGTCAAGAAACTTGTGCTTTCTTCCAAGAAGATTAACAAGGTATCTTGTATTCCTAAGTTCATCTTGGATTCTTTTATGCCAAAGTGTTAATTGTGGAGAAAGTGAGAAGTATGCAGTAAGTAACTTCTTAGCTTCTGCCATAGAGCAGTTGACCTTATGTGAAAGAACTCCTGGGCCAGCAGCATAATTAGTTGCATGTCTTATAGCTTTACCAATATTTCTTTGTTTATGTGTTACTTCTCCTGCTTGAACTCCAAACATCTGTGCCGCTGTTAATTTGTGCACATCAAGATTATTCTTCTCTCTGAATTCTCTTGACTGACCAAAAGAAGCTTCAAAGAGAGCAATTAATTTCTGGTCGTTTATAACATAGGCTACTACTACAGCTTCTGCTTGTATATGATCAGCTTGAAGAAGTACATATCCTTTAGGGACAGTATATATTTTTCTTGCAGGTTTTGGAATGTTCTGAAGATTTCCACTTCCATAAGGAAGAATAATTGATTTAGAAGAACTCCATCTACCAAAGCTTTTATAAGAATCTTCATCATCAATTACTGTAGTCTTTGTCATTCTTGCCATTGTAGCGCCAGTTACATTATAAGAAGTATGAACTCTTGAGGCTGGCGATACAGTGATATCTATAAATGTTCCTCTGAGTTTTGATATTTTCTTCTTCTCTATTATTTTAAGAAGAACAGGATTATCAGTTATTCTTGCTAACTTTGTTAATGCTTCAATATCACTTGTTTTTTTCCTTGCTTCTGATACAGACTTTCTTCTTTTATACTGGGTAGGAAGACCTAAGTCTATATAGAGTAAGTCTTTAACTTGTTGATGAGAGTTGAAGTTTATTTTCTTGCCAATTTCTTGCTCAAGATAAGCATCAAGTTCTGCTTCTCTTTCAGTAAGATCTTCTAACATTTGCTGTCTTTTTTCCTGGTTAACATGAAGTCCCTGGAGTTGAAGAAATATAGCAGGTTCTACTTGAGACATTTCAAACTTATAGATATCCCAAGCATCTAACTTAGTCAACTCTTTTTCCATGACTTCCCAGTCACCATATGTATTAACTACATCAAGACAGTTATAGTATGTTGGCATTTCACTTGATAGGTGTTTCCAGGCAGGTACATTTAGACAAATACTGGTAAGATAACCAAGACTTCTTTGTGTTTCAGGCCAACAAATATGTGTAGCTATCATTGTATCAGCATTATAATTAGGGCAAGCTATTCCATTTTGATACCAAAGGACAGCTGCATCATAGCTGCCATTATGCATTATTATAGGTTTATGAGAGAAAACTCTTGATATTCCTTGCCAGAATTTTAATTCATTATCTCTGGAGAAGACAGGTTTATCTCCTGATAAGATTCTCAAAGCCATAGCATGTTCTGGACTATCAGCAATTCCCATTATATCTATATGTGCACCAGGCGTTGATTCAATATCAACAGCAATATAGCCTTCATGATCTCTGTCAAGATATTCAAGGTACTGTAAGAATTCTTGTAGTGAAGGAGAGGATTGGAGTCTTCTATTATCAACCAATAAGCCTGGAGTGTCACAATTTTGAGCTGCTTTTCTTAAGTCCATTACAACATCGAAATGAAGTTTCCACTCATAGTTAATCTTCTGAGGATGCCATGTAGGAAGGACTTTAAATCCTGGAGCAAGAGTTGATTCAGTTATATAACCTCTATAGTCTCGTATTCCTTTAAGTCTACAGACCTCCCAAAGAGCAGTAGCTCCTAAAGTAACTATAAGATTAGGCTTATACATTTCTATTTCACTCTTTAAAACTCCAAGCCAATGTTGTAAAATAGGTTTTGGTCTGGTTTTCTTACTATCCTCATAAAAGAAACCTATCTTATTCCCTGGAGGCTTCTCTCTTGCTATGTTAGTTACAAGACATTCACGTCTGTTGATACCAGCTTGATATAATAGTTTGTCTAATGTCCTTCCAGCATAACCAACAAAAGGTTTACCTTCTCTGTCTTCATCAACTCCAGGAGCCTCTCCTATCAGCATTATTTTTGCGTCTGGCGGGCCAGTAGTTTTACAAAACACTTTTATTCCTCCTTTATATCTATCCTTATAATTGTACCAGCTTTATAAGCTTTAACAGTTGTACCTTCATCATTCTGAAGATCGATACGTTTCATGCCGTCAGCAACTTTTGTATACGCTTCAATAATTAATTCTACTGTGTCCATTTTATTCCTCCCAATGTTCATTCATTTTCTCTCTCCACTGCCACTCTTCATCAGCAGCAACAGCAAGAAATTCTCCTACATTTTCAGCTAACCATTTAAGATAGCTGGATGGAATCTCGTGTATTTCCTTTCCTTTGAATGCTCCATAAGGCATTCTTATTTTAGCTTCCATCTTTCTTTTCCTTATTATTCAAATAATATTGATCTAAGCATTCTTTCTTTGCTTTCCCATTTATACACTTTCTTTCATACAAACCACTTATACATTTGGTTGTAGGACAATCCGAATCCTGTTTAAAATATTTACACTCTTTTTGAATATAAGAATCACATTCAAAGCGGGCTACAATTTTACAACTGTTAGTCATTTAATTTACTCATCCTTTCAAGAGCAACTGCATAAGCTTCTATTGAATTATCAACTCCAGTACAAAATAGTTTCTGTTTGACACCAGCTTCAATACTTGAACCACTGCCCATAAATGGGTCATAAAGCATCTGTCCTGGGAGTGCTACTCTTTCAAGTAAGTTCTCCAGCAGCAGAACTGGTTTTTCATACTTATGAATTTTTTCAGTGGGATTAACAGGAGGACACTCAATCCAATTAGGCATGCCTTGTTTTATAATCCTTGAAGCATCTTTCCTTATATACATTATCTGTTCGTAACAGTCAGATGGCCAAGAGGTAGGTACATTACATCCTCCTGTTTCACGCTTAATCCAGATAAAAGGTTTAATATAGACTCTCCAGCCACACTCTATAAAGATATCTCTGAGATAGTTAAAGTGCTCCATTGCATGAAAAATATAGCCGTGTGCATCATACTTGGTGAAACGAAAGCTCTCTTTTGCAAGGAAATAATAACTTGCTAAAGCTTTATATTTATCATCTCTAAAGTCTATTCCAGTAGCAGACTTCCCTCCTGTTCTTCCACCAACAGAGATACCAATTTTATCATGCTCAATTCCATAGAGTGGATCAGTTAAAAGGATATCAACTGAATTGTCAGGCACTTCAGACATATGATCAATAGCATCTGTGTAATGAAGAGTAAAAAGGTCTTTTTTGTCTTTGACCTTTTGCTCAAACTCCTTAATGCCTTCAATTGCAGCAGCTACTTTTTCAAGCCCTTTATAAGCTTTCTTAATTTCACTTGCTTTTTTGGCCTCTTTTAATTGAGGAAATGCTTTTATCATCTCTGCCATTTGAAGCTGGTTAATTATACTTCCCTTAGTCTTTCCAATTAGCTTTGCAGTATCCTCTAAAGTATGACCTCCACTTGTTCCAGGTGTTGTAGCACCATGCTGTTCTACTTTAAAGTTATGAAGTTCTTCAACTGCTAAAGCATACTCTGCAGGAGTGTAGTCTTTTCTGTGAAGATTAGCTTCAAGTTCCAATTCTCTCATTTCCTTTGGGTCAGCTACATCTTCAAAAACTGCTTTTACTTGTACGCCTGCAAGGATACATGCAGCAAGTCTTCTGCCTCCATCTATAAGTTCAAACTTTCTGTTGATTACTATTGGAAGAATTTGCCTTGTCCTTTTAATAGACTTAGAAAGTTCTTCAATATCTCCCAGATCTTGTCGAAATCTGTTGTGCCCATCAGCCACTTTAATATTAGTTGGATCTGTTTGAATTATGTCCATCTGCTTCCTTTCTTAAATTGCTATATAGATTTCATCTCCTTCAGAAACTGGAGCTCCTACTTTTAGAAGTAGTCTCAGAGTTACACCTTCTTTATGAGGAAGAAACTGTAATATAGGATTGTGAACTAAGTCAATATTATGCTGATCTACAAGCTTAATAAGTACATGATTACCATTTTGTTCGAGAGAAATATAACATTCCTTATCATACGGTAATTCTGTAAAGATCTTTGGTTTCATATTTCCTCCTTATATCAAACCAAGCTTCTTCAGCAAATCTAACTGTTCAACTGTAACAGGAATCTTCTTACCTTTTCCAGCTTTACTGGTAGATTTCTTCTTGGTCTGTAAGTTAATAATTACACTCTCTAAATCTTTTTGTCTCCTATCTGCATAGGAATTAAAAAAGACAGCCTGCTCATTAGGCGGCAGCATCTGGAACTTCTGATTTAGGTTTATTAATTTCATCTTCCATATCCTTTGGTGTAAGTTGATGATGACATACTGCACAGACAAATGTTTGTATAGGAATTACTTCTGTTTTTCCAGATGTTGATAATAAAGGCGATACCCTTTTCAATTTATAGGTCTGAATAAAGTTATCAAACCCACACTTCTTACAAACTGCATGAGGTAAAGCCTCAAGTTCTGCTATTGTCATTTGTACTTTTTGTCCTTGTAAAGGGGTCTGTCTATTGTACTTTAGTCTTTGATTGTTCATTTGTTTTCTCCTATATAGCTAAAATCTATTTTAATGTAATATTCCCTTATCCATGTGTAGTGTTCTAATGCAGCTACCATTCCAGTACTCATACCATAATCCATAAAGAACGCTACTCCGACTGCTTGACTTCCCCAAGCATAACCACATTGAATACCTTTTTTTCTTTCAGCTTCTTTACTATCATTAAGTATTCCCTTTTGAGTATAAAGAAGATGAGAAGCAAAAGGGCAGCCTCCTTGACTAATAATATGCTTCATACATCTACGAGCATATGTAATATGCTTCTCTACTTGTTCATGTGTTTCGCCTGAATAAGGCGATTCTACTATTATTAATTCCATTCTTCCTCCTTTTATAATTCAAGTCTGTCTAATATACTATATACCTGATCTGCAGCTCTGTTAGCATTTCTACTTAAGTTTCTTATTGTGACAGCTAAAGGCACTAAGTAGATATCATCTTCTTCTCCTGTTTTATCAGGTGGAATTTCTGATAAAACAGGCTTAATACACTCTTCGAGGTTGTTTACTCCAACAGATAAACGATCAAGTGCACCATTTAATGACTTTATTTGTTGATTTACTTGAGAGTCTTTCTCAATTACCTTTGTTTCTTCTTTCATTGCTCTTTCTCCTTTTGTTTAAGTAGTTATGTCAAAATTTGACTTTGCTGATTAATATCCAATCGCCCTCTTAGAAGAGTAGCGGCTATGATACTTCTTAAGTACTACTTAATAAGTACTTATCCTAAGAGGGCTGTTAGAGATTAATTAGTCCTTTCGTCTTACCATCTTAGTAACAGTATTTATAGTGCCTTGTCGAAACTCAGAGAATTCGATATTGACAGTAACAACAACAGGAATACCAATCCAGTCACCATTTTCCAGCGCGGTCTGAAGCTTTTCCTTAGTTCCCATATCAAGTTCCATAGTATCAGCAAACTCTTTGAGCATATTAATTTTGGACTGGCGTTTTGTCTTCTTGCCATCTTTAGTCTGGACATTTTCATCTCCAGGTCTTGGAAACCAGACCTGCTTAAAGACCCTTCCTCCATCAATTAGAGTCTCACCATCAGACATATATCCTCCATTGTCTGCAAGTGTTACTATAAAAGTCAAGCCGTAGTTTTCAGGATTATAAGAAACTCCTGTAAGACTTCCGAGGAAATTACCTTGGGGAATGAGAGGATCAGGTTTGTACTCACTTTCGAGGTCATAGTCTGTATTGATTTGTGTATGTTCTTCCATTGTTTAGTTCTCCTTTAGTTTGTTTAGTTATTTGTGTAGTTGTTTATGGTCTTACAGCTAACCTTCATCACCTCCTTCTTTATCTTCATCTAAGTTTCTGCAGTTCCAGTGAAGTTCTTCTATGATAACTTCTATATCAAGCTTAGCATTTCTATGTAGAAGCCATACTTTATCATAGTGGTCTTCACAGGAAGGCATTTCTTCTCCAAGGATTTTATGTGAGTATCTAGCTGTTTCATTACACTCTCTTGTAATACAGGACATTATTCTCCTCCTTCTTTTTCTTGTGCCTCTACAAGATATTGAATTTTTTTCTCAAGGCTGTCACGTAGAGTTACAAGTTCTCCAACTAACTCTGCCATTTTGTTTCTTGCCAGACTTCCATCAAGATAATTTAAAGTTGCCTGTAGATAAATCTCGACCCTTATAAGACTTCGCTGCTGTCGCTTAATTTGACCTTCATAATCAGGTTTACACCTTTTTGAAGTCCCCTCAGAAATATCATCTCTTATATCATCTAACATTACTTACCTCCTTTTTGTTTATTTAATATAAACAGCTTAGCAGTACTTATACTCATATTATAATGTCTCTTATAATAATTTGTTAAGTTAATACAACTTTTACAGAATAAAGCAGAGACTCTAAAGCTATTACACCCAGATCTTTTACACCTTTTTCTTTTCATTCATATACTCCATCAAGACATTATAGTCATTAGGAATCTCAGCAGGAAGTAACTGTGCTTTACCGGAGAAGCAACTTCTTGCTTTATAGAATCCTCTTGGGAGGGTTCTGAGATAGTAGTATGGTTTTCCTTTGTCCATTTTAGTAAAGGCATAATAGACTTCATCAAAGTATCCAGGAATAATAGAACTAAGCATTCCTGTTAACATAGGATCAACAGATAAGACTGCTCCAGTATCAGAATCTAATGTCATTCTCCAGTGTGCATTTACTAAGAGATTGCAGTTTAAGGAAATTAGTTTTCTCAGTTTTCCTTCTACAAGATTCTTGACAATCTGGTAGTGAACATTCCATAGTGGGCCTTGAGTAGCTGGGTTTCTCTTAGGGTCAAGTTGAAGTGCTCTTTCCATTGCCAGGTCTGTCATTGATGTGGTACTGTCAAGAATTACTGTCTTGATCTCTCCAGCTTCTACTTTTTTAGCCACTTCAAGAATATCCTTTTCAAAGTCTACCCAACCTTTACTAGTAAGTGGGTATTGTGAGTACTTGAAGTCAAGACCTCTGTAGATTAGAATGTGTTTGTCTATGTCAAAGACATAGCCAGGTGTTGGGTGTGTGCTTCCAAAAACACTCTTACCTGTTCCATAGTCTCCAACTACCATTATCTTACTGAACTCACTTATCGGAGTTACATCTTTTGCGTCTTTTATCATTTGCTTTCCTCCTTTAAGGCCTACGCCATGTCCTGGCTGTCCAGCTTTAAGACAGTCTTTAGATATGCAGTTGCCTTCTGGGTCTACCTGAATTGTTCCACAGCCTTCACAAAGTACTAATACTGCTGTATCTCTTTGCCAATCTTCTTTTGATGTTAGCCCTTTAAAATCAGAAGGCCTTCTAAACAACTCCTGATTACAGGCTTCACAAAATTCTGCCATTATCTTCCTCCCTCCATAAACTTCTTCTTTGAAAGGCCATTCCTTGCTTTCCAGCAGTCAACAGTATTAGCAATAGCTATTTCTGCTCTCCTTAGCTCTGATTGCTCTGTTGTTAACGTAGCAGAACTTTGTTGAACATCTAATAAAGCTATTAATACTCCTCTAAGTCTAAACATAGCAAAGTTTCTTTCTCTTGCCCATTTTTGTGCTTTGGTCATTTTGTTCCTCCTTTTCTAATATTGACTTCACAATATCAGCTAGGACTGCTATAGCTGCTCCCTGATTTCCAAAGTATTCAGCAACTGTCTTTCCATTGAAGGGGCGGCCATCAAAGTTCTTTGCATCATTTTTCATATCTGCTGCTATCATTTTCAAAACATTAATTTTTTTATTGTCTTTCATAATTACCTCTCATTCATAACGTCCCAGGGTTCATCAATATAATAGCCATAAGGAACATTACCTTCTAATCTCTCAATAGAAGTATTCCTTTCACAGACATTACAGAACTCGCACCTTCCGTAGCGATAACAGGAGTCCTGACCCATAGTCCAAAGGTTTCTTCTCATGTCAAGCTGAATTTGGTTGACAGTATTAAGAAAGGAAAGTCTCCAATTCTCTAAGTCTTCATTAGTAAAGATTTGTGGAACCCTCTCAAAATTAACAGTCAGTTTCCCATACTCTCCTGTTACTTTACTTTTACGAGAAGTAAGGTAATGAAAAACAACTAACACACCACCAGGTTCTTCAGGAAAGAACTCTGTTTTACCAGCGGCTGTATATCCCATAATTTGAGGACTTCTGTGAAGTTCTTGAATTTTCTTTGATAACTGCCAACCTGTAGTCTTATGCTCTAAGAACCAAAGCTGGCCATTAAGTTTAACTGTGAGGTCTTTCTTTCCAGTGAACATGAAAGGTTGTAAGGTAGGAAATGCTGTTTCTTCTACTTCATTGCTCCAGTGTGTCTCTATCCGGAAAAGGCTCTCAGCTTCTAATACTTCCATAAAACCTTCGTCAGCAGCGAAGTGATCTATATATTGTAAGAAACAAGCACAAAGATTTTCAAAGGTTCTATAATCAGGATAGAATTCTTTATCTCCAGTATATTTATCCCAACTCTTCTTACCTGCTAAAATAGCAGCTTCTATTGCACCACCATCTCGCACCCACCCATTTTCCTTAACATGGTTGTAAAATTCCTTCATTACATCATGCCAGACTACTCCGTAACGTAGAGCATTATTTCCTTTATCAGGATATAAGCCGAGAATAAATCTGAGGTAGTATTTTCTTGGGCAGGATACATAGGTTTCTCTTTTTGTGTTATCTAGTTTAAGCATTATTCCTCCTAATATTATACAGCAATGTCTACATCATCTTTTTTATATTCATGACTCTCAGGATCGGTAGAAAACCATCGCACTCCCTTTAAAGGTACTGTTCTATTTTTTCCGTTGGTCAGTCTCATCCAGAGAATTTCGCCATCTTGTCTAACTTGTGAGCACTCAAAAGCTTCCAAATAACCATCTGCCCATCTTACATTTACTAATGTCATGATATTTCCTCCATAACTTCTAAGATAAGTAGTCAATAATTGACTTTGCTTGGAAAGGTTGGAGAGGGTAGCCTTCGAAAGCTACTGATAAGTAGTACTTCTTATCACTTCCACTATCGCCTCTCCATAAGGTTACAGGAGTCAACGATAAATATCTCTCAAATGGAGATAATAAGATTGACTCCTGTAAGTTAAGGGTTAAAGGTTAAAGAGTAGCTATGTGCTCGAATGATCAGGAGGTCTCTGCCTCCGTTGCCGCTACTATCCGATAGTTGTCTGCGGACACACACAGATAAAATAGCTCTTTAACCCATTAAAGAACTGCCGGCCTAAGTGGTGCGAGCCTAATATTAGGGAGCTATCAACAAAGGCCAGCACCTTAGTTAAACAGAGATACCAAGACTCGCAAGCAGCTTCTTGGCAGTCTCTTTCTCTGGCCCCTGGAGCTTGTCCAGATTAGCAGTAATAGTGGAAATCGCAACTTTAGGCTGCGCCGGAGCACGAACAGACCAATCACCTTTCATTAGTCCATCCCATACTTTAGCAATAGCTTCTTCTGCATCTTTACCAGATCTGCCAGCAGCACTGTCACCAAGTTTGTGGCCAAGTCCGAATGGGCCAAAAGCTTTCTGAATTTTAGGTGGGAGTTGGGAGAAATCAAATTCCATTGCTTCCTTTTCACCCTCAACTACAGTGAGAATTACTATTCCAGGTTTTGTTACCAAATCTTTACTGAGTTTCTTCGCTCTTGCCATTTTCTTTTCCTCCTTTGAGGGTTAAAAAGTTTAAAATTGCACTTTTAATCAGTCTTTTAACTGTAGTGCTGTCTCTGATTGCCAACATCTTTAGTTCTTTGTGTGTATCCCCAGGTATTAGAGTCTGCACATGAACATGCTTCATTTCATTTTTACCTCCTTTCAGTATAACCTTTAATATTGATAAAATCTACATTATGATATATATATATCATATTATGACACAGTTGTCAAGGATTATTTTGTAGTTTATGAAATATATTGTCATTCTTTATTCCCCTCCTACTCATTTATTCCCATTCTTTTATCTTCTCTCTTAGCTATAGTTAGTAAAACACAAAAGAAGTAACCAACTAAAGCTCCTATAAATAATCCTACTAGTATTCCTAACCAGTAACTATTCATCTGTTACCTCCTTTATTTTGTAGTCTCTCCGTGTAGTTATACAGCTCTATAAGTTCATGTGTAAGTAAACTGTCATCTCTGCGAGCCTGTTTTATTAGCTGATGCATAGCACAGTTTTGAGGATTGTAATTGAAGAAGTTGCAATTTTCTTCTACATCTAGCTTTTGTGGTAAAAGCATTATGTTTTCAGTTACTCTCATATATCGTGACAGTCTCATTCTATTCCCTCCATTCCCATTCTTTTAGCAAACCTGTTAAGAGCCTTTAAAATAGAAGGCTCAAGATATACTCTATCCGTAGGGTCTCTGTGGTCGTTGGCATGCAGCCATATTCCATAGCCATCATAGAGTGTATAGACTCCATCTCCAATGTAGTCCATTCTACTCTGATCTTCATTTGTTAAGTTGTTCATTTACTACCTCCAAATTATTGAGATTTAATTTCATCTCTTAGGTCACTTTCTGCATCAATTACACTGTCATTATTATACTCTCCGTCCTCAGAGAACCAATGGTCGCTTAGGGCATCTAAAACCTTTTCAATTGTTTCTTTGGTTATTGTATAGTATACTTGATCTTTACTCATTTCACCACCTCCACTGCTACAGCACAGACAGGAACTCCATGCCTGGTTTTTTCATCTTCATGTTTTACAAGTAACATCTTTTCAATAAGATCTTCTCTATCTTTCCAATATTCTATTCTTTTAGAGTGTGGTAGTTTACCTGCCCCAACATTAAATTCTGCATTGTCATTATCTTTAACAGTAAATCCTCCAACCATACTCTTAGGTTCTCCATACTTATCAATAGCTTCATATACAGCAACTATTTTATATTTATCTTTTGAGGTAGGCTTAAATTTAATCATGGCAGAACATTTCTTCTTAATATATAAAGAGCTTGGGTTTCTAAAGATAATACCTTCATAACCTTCTTCCATCCATTCTTGAAGGTGAGTTTGCCAAGTATCTGGAGAAGCTATCCTTGTAGGAACAAGTTGAATAATATCTCCTATATCACCCAATACAAAATTACTTTTTTGTATTTTAAGGAGTCTTTGAGTCCTGTGAAACTGGTCAGATACTATTCCTTGGTAATCAAAGATGTGGAATTGTAATACCTCTGAATCTGGATGCTTATTAACAGTCCTATTTGCAACTGAATTGATTTGCTCTTGGCTCCAGCCGTGTAAATAAGCTTCTCCATCGTATGGTAGATGAGGAAGTTTCTTTAGCTCTTCTTTTATATGAGGAAAGTATCTAAACTCAACCCCATAAGATGAGAGAAGAACAGGCTCGTTATGAAACCACTCCACTCTCATCCTCTGTCCTCTATACTTTGGCTGTATAAAGAACTGTCTTCCAAGGTTTTGAATTTTTCTTGTACTGGCAGGATATGCCAGCATTATATTTTCTCTTTTTCTTCTCATTTATCCTCCTTCAATTTCTTTAGTCTAACACTATAGAAAGAGTATTCAGAAAGTGTTCTATTTTTATTAGGCTTATCTTCATTAGTAATATCACAAGCAAACAGACCACCAGTATCTACAAAATGAATCTTCTTTATCTTTCCAATTAAGCCTCTAATATCCTTTCTGCCAGGATAGTGTGCATCTGCTCTATTAGTTCCAATTACTTGTACTCTATCGCCTACTTTAATCATTTTGTCCTCCTCTTCCATATCTTATTCTGTGCCCATTGATAAGATTTTGTCTTAGATCATCAATTCTTATTACCCCTTCAATCTCAAGAATAGCAATAAGATGTGACAATCCATCCACTAGTAAATCCACAGATGTTTGAAGTGTTTCTAACCGTCCTTTACCACTATATGTAGGATCTCCATCAAATGCTTTTGTAATATTATTATAAAGTATATTCATTATTCCTCCTATCTTGCACTCGTTTTCATCTTCTTTCACCTTGATAATTTACGAGTAGTTCTTTGATTCTGTTTAAAGTATCCACCTTTTCCACTTCTAACATGGAAATTATCTATAGCTGAACCTGACATATCAGCTACCATACCAGCTTTAAACTTGTTTATAAGATCAGTAAAGAAGCTGAGAGCTCCAAACTGAGTTTTGCCTTTCGCAACTTTAGTTCCTTCATTTCTTTCTCCAATAATAATTTCTTTCTTTTCTTCTTCCATTTTATTCCTCCTCTTGAGATATAACGTCCAGCAAATCTCTAAGCTTTCTTTCATCACTTTTTCCTATATCAATAATTATAGATACTGCATCTATAACTGAAGATAAAGCCAGATGTAACCCTTCAATCCTTGCTTCAGAAATCTTAGCCTCTAAGTAATTACCTGCTCTTGTAAAAGTAGCTGACCTCGTAGTTTCTTTTCTGATAGACTTATAAATACTATCAGTAATTTCTACTCTGAACTCTTCAATTGTTTTCTTCTTTATTTTTGGCTCTGCCATTTTAGTCCTCCTTTCTTTAAAAAGCTATCGAGCAATCCTCACAGACTTCTGTATCAGGATACTCTTTAATAAATTCAGGATCTATTATTTCTCCACAGTCAAAGCATCTCCTAGGTTTAAAATCTTCCTTATAATTATCAATTTCTGGATCATGTAAGTTAACCATTGTTACCTCCTTTAAGTACATTTATATACATAGTCATCAACTTCTTTAGTACCTATTTTTACTCTCTTACACAAAGAAGAATAATCGACACATAAAGTTAATCTTGGATACTCCCCCTGTCCGAAAGGAGCTTTTTTATGTTGAAAATAGAAAGTAATTTCTCCCAGTCCCTTATTCGATTGGCTCTCTTCTCGTTTCTCCATATAATCAAAGGTGAATACAGTTTCCTCAATTAAGAGTGGAAGCGTTTTATCATCCTCTTTGGTCAGATAGATTGTAGCAGTTAGTACAGCAGAAGATTGATTTATATATACTTCTCTATTAAACTGCGTCTTCAACTCCTCAATAATAGGATATATATCCTTATGTCTTTCAATAGACTTAAGCTTTGATCTTTGTCTACGCATTGCAGTTTTTATTGTGTTTGTATAAAGTGTCATTATTTCCTCCTTTAAGAAAGATTAAGTCTTCTTTGGTTAAACTGTCTTCTTCATGTTTTATAATGTCTTCAGCACTATAACCATCCTGCTTCATTAATTTCCATCTCCTCTTTTTTTGTGCTGTGTCCTCAATATTTACTCTCTTTACTTCTCCGTTCTTATTCTTTTTAAAAGCAATTAAAGGAGACTGTGGAATCTTTTTAAGTAGAACCCAAAGTTTTCCATCCTTCCAAAGTCTTTTCACTTTCATCTGTGCAGCTTTTATAGGATCAATATCAGATAGAATCTTTATTTCTCTCCTGAGAGAAAGAAGAACTTCTGTTTGAATTTCTCTATCTTCACAGGGAAGGAATAATTCATCTCCAAGTTCAGATTTACTAACTTCATCAAGCCATTTTATTATAATGTCTCGGGTTTTCAAGTCAGTACCTTTACTTTCTTGTAACACATTGTTCCTGGGGAGCTACTATAGTTATCTTTGACCCTACTTTTCCTATAAAAAAGACCAACTAAAAGTTTTTCATAGAAAATTTTAACGTCTGTGTAATGGCACAAGTCTTTTTCTTTTGGTTTTCGCCCTTTACCCAAGCCCTTTACTTTTATTACTATATACCTTTCCTGTCCGGGAATAAGAGCATGAAGAATAAACTTTTCTGCAGTCACCTTAGTTGTAAATGTCATTACTCCAACAGTTTCTTTTCTTGCCTCTACAACACTACCTTTTTTATAGTAAAGACAGTATTTACCTGTTATCAGACAACTCTTTCTATCTTCTGTTACTACTTTCCATCTTATTAGCATAGTTTCCTCCTTTTACTTCTCAGTAGAAAAGTCAATAATTGACATAGCTTAGTTCTACCACCATGTTCTCCAAGGTGGTTTATATGGCTTGGATAAGTAATATATTATAAGACAGAAAACTATTCCAAGTATGAATATAAATAAACTGACCATGAGGTAAAGTAGGAGTATTTTCATTTTGTCCTCCTTAATTATTCTGGAAGTATTCCTCTATTTCCTCTTCGTTCTTCCCATCTTGAAGCATCCTTCTTCTTATCTTCTCGTTATCTGTAGTACCAGTGCTGATCTTCTCTTCAAGAGGAGCTTCATTGCCTTCTGAATCAATTATAGCAAAGTTAAACTCTTCTATATTCTTACCAATAATAACTGCAAGATCATCTTCTTTAGTTCTCTTAGAGATAGTAATGATAGAAGCTATTGAAGGAGCAATCTTTTCAAGCTTATTTCTTTGCCTGTGCAGAGACATTCTTATTCTATCCATCTGTTTCTCATTATCACACTTGATAACAAGAGTCTGTCCAGGTGGAAGATCTTCCATTACATAGTTAAATATGTCAATTGGATTAGCTTTCAATTATTTCACCTCCTTAATTTGATATACGGGGCAAGAATTGAACTTGCAATCAACAGGGCTGCCTGTTTTCAGTACTTACCTTCCCTATGGGGCTTTAGATATCCTCAGATAAGTCTTCACCTGAATCGGTGCTTTGCAACACGAAAGCATTGAACCAATAATGCTATCCCGTATAAAGATATAGTTAAGTAGTATAACTCTTAATAGTCATCCTCACACTCAGCATCTATACAATTAGACTCTCCACAAAATTTGCATCGTTTTCACTTTCTCTTAATACTTCTACTGCAGGATAACAGATAGTTCCTTTTGGAGGAGATGACATATCTGATACACAAGATTTTTTACTGTAGAAATACAGCAAACCTCCATAACCACAGATATATTTAGGAGTTTTACCTCTCCCAATAGGAAGAACTCTTAAGATTCTTTTCTCATATGCTGTTACAGTTTTTAAAAAGTTTTTAGCTTGTTTCTTCGTTTTAAAGCAGAATACTCCAAGTGTGTCCTCTCTTGCTGTCGTTATTCCTCCTTGTATATATCTAAGATTATAACCTTTTCTGTGTTCAAACATACTTTTATTATATTTTACTATTTTAAATACTGGCCTTCTTGGCATAGTCCCTCCTTTATTATCTTATTATAATAAACTCTTTTTGTAGGAGTTCTTTTATCAAATCTCCAACATGAGATAGTGATACATTTAAAGCTTTAGCTTTGCATTTCGCTGCCTTTAGAATATCAGCTCTGAACTCTATCTCATGTTGTTCTGTCCAATCTCCTTGATAAATACCAGTGAACTCTTCCAGCTGCTTTATCTTAGCAGTTAAATTGTAGATACTGCGGTTAAAGTGCTCTGCCTCCTTTATTACTTTAGTATCAATACAAGAAAAATGTACTTCTATTGCAACAGCAGTATATAGTTTACCCAGTTTTGCTTTCTGCTGCTCCTCTGGATTATCTCCCGGGCCAAGAGTGATTAGCGTTGTATAGTCTCCCTCAATAAATTGCTTTTTACAAGCAGGGCATAATTCTCCTATGGAAGGGTGGTCTTTAGTTTTTGGGCCATATCTTTCCATTTAATCCTCCTTCTAAACTCTATAATATCTTATGGGTCTTAACGCTTTTCTTTCTTCTTCTGTTACTGTTTTAATAATCTTTACTTTATTAAACTTTGGCCATAGGAACTTTTTTGGGCATCCTTCAAATATTGTAGTTTTCATACTTTACCTCCTTTCTTGATAAGTGTAATTCCTGTACGCATAAATCAGCATATCAACAAGTTCTTGAACAGGTTTCTTTTCAAGAATTTGTCTACATTTTTTACAAGTTCTGACAAAATCAGTAATTGCTTCCCTGTTCTTTGAAACAAGCTCCTTTGGAACATGGGAAGTGATAAACTCAACAGTGATAGATTTACAGCAGGAACAGGAGATATTCCTCTGAATTTGAACAGGAACTCCCTTATCTTTTAAGTTAGTATATTGAAGTAGTTTTCTGTTTCTTACTTTCTTTGGTTTCTTAAAACCTAAAGAGAGTAGAATCTTTTGATTTTTCAGGGTCTGGCTGTTCCAGTCTATGTTAATTATCTTTGGCATTTGAGCTCCTCTTTCTTCACTGCTTCCCATACCTCTAGAATAGAGGGATTATAATTTTTAGATATCGCTGATTGTAAACTGATTGTATTTATACTGGATGCCTCTCGCTGTCTCTTCCACTCTTTCTTAGGACATACTTTCATCCTTTGTTCACAAGCTCTTCAGCTTTTTGATCACTTACTCTTGAAACTACTACATTTTCATTTTTTACACACTTCATAATTTCTCCTTTAATATTCTCAGTCTTTCTATTTGCTGTGTACTTTCAGTAAGATTTATTTGCTCTAAGACTTCTTGGCAATATCTAAAGCGACTTGATATTTACCATTTTAATACCTAAAATTATATATTCTAAGGCTTGCTTAGTTGTTAGTTCTACCTTCATTTTATCTTCTCTCCTTTTAAGTATCCATGTCAATTTTTGACTTTGCTTGGATGATAAATTCCTGCTTTCTTCTTTTCATCTATAGTATAAAACCTAAATAGGAACTGTCTGTTCCTGTTAGGATTAATATATCTACTTTTGGTGTTAATCTTAATACTCTCCTTTAAAAGGACTTGTGGCATGAAGTGCAGTAAGATAAACTTCATGCCAGGTTCATAATCCCAAAGATCTATAGATTTATTTATCATAGATTTTGGATTCTCCTCTGCCCAGGTTCTGCCTGTGACTAAGGCCAGAATAAAATTTAGTGTCTTTTCTTGCATTCAAACCTCCAAGAGACTGTAAGAATTGCCTCTTACAGCCTGTTGAGGATTTAATTGGTAGTTTCAAGTTCCTTCTTTGCGAGTTCACCAAGCTCCTGTCTGTCTGCAGCAGAAAGTTCTTTAAGCTCTGTCATACTAACCCTATTAAAGTCATCTCCGAAATAGGTTCTGATAGCCTTTACATTGCTCATTTCCTGTGTTTCAGTCATTGTTAATCACCTCCTTTGTCTCAAATAAAAGTTAAGATGTACATTAAAAGGTAAATAGGATAGTGCTTCATTTAAACTTGTAGGATATGCAAGTGCAAGCTCTGCTAATGGCCAACCCTCTTTTGGTGGAGTGAACTCCTTGCAGGTCTTTGAATCGTGCATAACTTCCCTGCAAGGTGTATTGCATCTATTACAGTCTGATCTCATAGTTACCTCCTTTTGTTAAGATCTTCCATTATAACTCCTCCCTTTATTTAATTAATTTCAGTTTTAATAAGTACATTTTAACATATTTACACCCAGTTGTCAAGAACTAATTTCAAGTTACCATGTATATATTACAGGTAACATTGAACGGTGAACGAAAATAACATTGTACGAGAACACGGAACGGTGAACATTCTCTACCCTTTTCGGGTCAAAATAATTGACCTTGCTCAGATTCTCTCAGTTTTATCCTTTTAAGCTCTTTCTTTTCTTATTAATAATATATCTTATATATATAATATTATTTATATATTAATTTAGGCTAAGAGAGAAATAAAAGACTTTAAAGAAGAGCTTAGAACATCTAAGCTAGGTCAACAAAATGGCACCGAAAAGCACAGGGAATGTTCACCGTTCACCCGATATGGTAACATGTTCAATGTTCACCGTTCTATACCTTAAATCCTTCTCAGCTCCATAGTCAATAATTGACTTTGCTTAGTTATTTTAAGACTATATCAACTATTTCAGTTTGTAGTTTAAGAATTTCTTTTAAAACTTTTAACTCTACTTCTCGCTCCTTAATTTTCTTTTGTGTTATTTCTCTTTGGTTGATTAAGTCTATCTTTTGATCTTTAGTAAACATAGCAATCTCCTTTCAGAGCAGTTTATAGACTTACTCAGGTCTTGGTTGCTTAGTGAAAGTACCTGTAATAATTCCTGTAGAAGTTATCTTCTGGGTCTCTACTCTTTATTATCATCAGATCAATCAGCTCTCTAGTAGTTTGATTACAGATAGTGTAAAGGCTGTCTAACTCAAGAAAGTCAAGTATTCTAACAAAGTACATAGTAGTCTCCTTTTAAGGTTTATTTATTCATCTGTTAAAAGATCTCCCAGCATAATCTCAGTGATATCTGTAAGTGCTTCATCCAGTGTAATATGCCGATCAGTGTAATCATACATAATATCATTAAGCCTTTTCTTATAATTATCAGATAATAGGCTGGTATCAACATCAGCCTTAATAATTATAGCTGTCATAGAATTACCCCCTTTCAAGATTTACTTAGTTATTTCAATGTAAGTATTTCCATTGTCATCTCCAAAACCAGCCTGTTTGAAAAGTTCTGCTAATTCAATAACTGATATTTCTCTATCACCTGATAGTACTTCAGCTTTCTTTTCCAATCTTGGTGGTATAATAATATTCATAGATATTCTGATTCGAGTAAGCATATAATCACCTCCTTTTAAGGTTACTTGTTGTTACTGTTACCAGCAATCAATCCACACTCCTTTTACTTTTTCAGCACAGGATGTATGAGCGTATCTTGTTGGAACTGTTGAGCTGTCAAGATATTTCATACGATTAAAGATTGGATTTTTACAGATATAACATATAGCTTTAATTTTCTTTTCTCTGTTATACCTGTATCTTCTTTTTTCATTTTAACCTCTCACTTAGTTGTTATTAATCTTGCCAGATACTTATGACTGTTGACCAGCAAAGCTGGCTTATGATTTAATTTTGTTGATTGCCGCTGTTGCCTCTTCATGACTATGACCTTGTTCAATGAAATAGTCATAAAGTGCTGACTGCTTAATCCCGCCTCTTTTGGCAGCCACTGCGTCGGGATCTTTGAAATAGAAGCCAGCTTCAGTGTGGACGATTTTAAACTTCTTGTCGCAGAGATCATCATAACGCTCATTCATCTTATCAGCTCGTTCAGCATCAGAGAACTCTGTTCCGCCCATTGCCGAAATGATATCTGCTTCATATTGTTTGAAGCCATAGAGCTGTAAGAAGAGTTTGCCTTCAGGTGTAACCAGATTTAAATCGAATGCAGTTTCAATTGTTACAATGTTGTTAGTTTCAGCATCAAATAACCATTGCCTGCGTATCTTTTTTGTTACTTTAATTTTGTCTTCACTCATGATATATCCCTCCATCGGCGCAATGCGCCTAGGTTATGCCATAAGCATCTGACAAGATCAATAACATCAAATTGTCAAAGAGCATTGGAAAGTACTAATCATTTTACAATACACTCAACTATTTGTTAAGTGTATTGTGAAACAATTAATCCCACATATGTCTAAATTCATCCCGCACTGAAAATAACCAGTCAGGTAATCCGTCTATTTCAGCATGTAATATGGTTAAGAGTTGCTTTTCTCTCCACATAATGAACCTCCCGAAGTTAGAGTTATTTAAAAGAACACTTGAAATGATTAACCAAGATCGAAATATAATCTATACTGTGGGAGATACCGTCGTTGACAACGAACTCCCGCATTTAATATATCTTTAGTATCGCCATTTCTCTCTTCAATAAAGCCTACTAGTTCACGAAACCTGATATAAAACATAATAATCTCCTAAAGTTAGAGTTATGTAAAAGAACAAAATTTCAAATTCAACTGCATTAAATCACAAATTTGAACATTTGTCAACAAAAATATGACGCTGGTGTCTAACATATTGAAATGATTACATATTCCTGTGCCTCTGCTTGGAAGTAAAAGCCTGGTATTAACACCAGATGAAGACCCCCAAGACCCCAAGAGCCTCAGCAGGCGTCAATGATAGGATACTATTTTACACCCAGACAAAAAATAAACAGTTCACTTAACTGCAAAGCAGCTGAAAGATGAAGGGTATATTTTGATGTGAAAATGTTGTTCACTAGAAAATAATTCTTGACAACTTATGATTTTTGTGGTATGGATGACTATGTTAAATCTCTATATTCATTGGAGGATCTTTAAGTGTTAGATATAGATACTGAAGTATTACTTGACATGAATGAGAAGGGACTTACTTTTAAAGAGCAGGCTGAAGAACTTGGCTGTTCTCCTACTACTATATCTAATAGAATTGCTAAGATTCAGCAAGAGCAGGGAATCTTAATGAAGTACAGAACCCTCCAATCCCTTCAACTTACCAGTATACAAGCTAAAATCCTTGAAAGTATAACACCAGAAAAAATTGACCAGGCACCTTTAAGAGATCTTGTTGTTGCCTTTAAAATATTAAAGGATAAAGAACTTGTAGTAGATGGGAAACCTTCTGAGATTAAAGGGCTTGTTAGTTATCTGATAAAAATGGAAAGAGAACAACTTGTCCTTAGTCAAGCTGAAGAAGTTATTGTTGAAGGGGAAGTTGAGGAATCTGGTTCTGTTGAAGATCCGGATTATATTCCTGAGTTATAACTAAGGAGAGAAGTCAATAATTGACAATACTGATATGCCAGATGTAGCAAGACTAAAACAGAAAGAAGACTTTTATAAAAGGATGAGAGGAGTTAAACAGCTCGTAACAGAGTATTTAACTCCAGCAGCTAGAGTTGGTGGAGCTTTAGTAAGTGCTACTAAAGGAGAACCTTTAGATATTACTGACACAGAAGTAATTGAAGGCGTTCTTTCTGGTCTTGTTGGTGGTGCTCCTGGAGGATTACCAGCAGGTACTGTGGGTACAGGAGTTACAAGAAGTGAGGCATTGAAGCAGCTTGGAAAGAGTGCAACCCTTTTTAGAAGGCCTCAATTAAAGGGGACTAAGTTTGAAGGTCATATGAGACCCAAGATTCCTAAATGGGATATTCGAGATGTGGCAGCTAGTATAAGAAGAGCACCAAAAGAAGAACTTGATCCTATTTTATTTACTAAATATGCTGAATTAGAACCTGGTATACTGGCCCGTAACCTACGAACTGCTGGAGGGCCAAGAGAGTCAGGAATTCAACTTAGTCCAGAAGCACGAGGAGGAGAGTTCTTTCATGAATTGACACATGCAAGTTCTTATGCTAAAAGAGGAAAACCTTCACTAGAAGGTTACTTAGCAGACTTACTTGAAACATCTACAGAGGCTGCAAGAGGATTACTTAGTAAAATTTCTGTGAAAGGAAAGAGGGGTTTTTATACAGATCAACCAATAGAGAAACACGCAAGACTTGTTCCTTGGGCATTACCTAAGAAAGGAGAGATTACTTCTAAAGAGTTTAGTAGAATATTCAGTAAGGCTGCAAAAGTTACTATAGGGCAGGTTAAAGGTAAAGCTCCTAAATTCCACAAAAAAATTTTAAAAGAGGTTGCTAAAGGATATAAAACAAGAGCTCGTACTAAAAGGAGAATGGAAAGTGAAGGCCTCATAAAAGAGTCAAAAGGAACTATAGAGCTTCCAGGACTCCCAATGAAAACAGATGATATAGTTAAACTAATTGAAAAACTTCCAGTAAGAGAAATTAAGAAATTAAGGAAAGGAATAAAAAGAAAGGCTGATTAATGCCAGAGAAACTTGAGAAATTACTGAGAAAACAAGCAAATAAGAAAGGTCTTTCTGGTAAAGATCTTAAAAGATATGTGTATGGAGCCTTGGTAAATAGAGGATGGAAGTCAAAAAAGAGAAGGAGAAATAAAGTTGCTAAAATATAACTGCCAGTTGGGGCAAGCTAAGTTTTGCCGGAAACTTGGTATAATTCAGTTCTTAAAGAGAGGTTTCCTCCGCCTCTTAAAGTCCTCAACTGGCCACTTAATATTATGGGATTCATAGAAACTAAATTAAATGAGTGGGCAGAGATTCCACTCTTATTTGTTCAAGAAGCTTTTGACTGGTCTCAAGTTCCTCAAGATGGGCCAAGTGAACAGCAGATTGAACTATTTATCAACTTTAATAAAGGCCCAAGAGTAACAATTAGAAGTGGTCATGGAACTGGTAAAGATGCAGATGCTGCTATGTTAATACTTTGGTTTATGACTACTAGAGCATATCCAAAGGTAGTTTGTACTGCACCTACTGCAAGACAGTTAAGTGATATTCTGTGGAGTGAATTAAGTAAATGGCTTAGAATGAGTATTCTTCGAGATGAGTTTGTTCTTCAGAAAGATAAGTTATTTCATAAGGATCATCCCAAGGAATGGTGGTGTAGAGCAGTTAGTCCTTCTGTGAAAGCTACTAAAGAAGAACAAGCTGAGACACTTGCAGGTTTTCATGGGGAGCATCTTTTAATAGTGGTTGATGAAGCAAGTGGTGTTCCTGATCCTGTATTTATTCCACTTGAAGGTGCGATGACACAAAGAGATAATCATGTGTTACTAATTGGGAATATGACTAAAAATACTGGATATTTCTGGGAAAGTCATTTTCATGCTGAATTAAGTAAACCATGGATCAAACTCCATTGGGATTCGAGAAAGAGTACTAATGTTAAAGAAACTTATATTACTTACATGACTGAAAAGTATGGGATTGATTCTAATGTCTTTAGAATAAGAGTTGCTGGAGAACCGCCACTAGAAGATGAGAGGACATTGATTCCACTACATTGGGCACAACAGTGTATTGGGAATGAAGTAATAGTTGCTGAAGACGAACCTCTTTATCTTGGTGTGGATGTTGCAAGGTATGGGGAGGATAAGAGTATTATACTTCCAAGACAAGGATTGAGAATAGATCCTTGGGAGCAGTTTCAAGGTATGAATACTATAGATCTTGGAGGGTTCATTCTTCAAACTCATGATGATTTAGAAGCTGAGGGAGTATCAATTGATGAGATTGGAATTGGTGCAGGTGTAACAGACTGGCTTCACAAGCTTAATAGAAAGAATGTCTTTGGTGTTAATGTTAAAAGGAAGTCAAGTGATATTACAAGGTTTCATATGCTGAGAGATGAGCTCTGGCTTGCCATGAGAGACAAATGTATGAATGGCCAGTATTCCTTTCCTGTTGGAGAACTTGGAGAAGAACTTTGTAATGAACTTGCAAGTCCATATTATGGCTTTAATGCTCATGGAGGTTTTAAAATTGAGAGTAAAAGAGACATGAAACTGAGAGGAGTATATAGTCCTAATATTGCTGATGCACTTGGACTTACTGAGTACTTTTATAATGTAGCTTCAAGAATCTGGCCTATAGGAAAGAGAAAAAAGAAACAAAAGAGTATTCAACCAATGGGAGACTTACCAAGGAGAAGTGGTAGTCAAGGTTGGATGGCAGCATAGGAGAATAGAATGCCTTCTGAAAGAATGGAAACACCAGGAGAAACTAAAGTAGGTGGGGATAATAAAACTCTACTTGATTGGCTTCGTGATGCTGAGAGAAGCACAGCTGAAACAGAGTGGAGAACTGTTGCTCTTGAGGATTATAAGTTCTATGCTGGTGAGCAAGATACAGCTGAAGTTAAGGCTGAGTTAGAAGATAAAGACAAGCCAACAAGTGTGTATAATGAAGTAAAGCCTAAAATTGATATGCTTTATGGAATAGCAGCTAAATCAAGACATGAACCTGAAGCATTTCCTGTTGGTAAAGAAGATGAACCACTTGCTGAACTGTGTAATGGAACACTTAAACATTATGCTAAAAAGATATCTCTTGCTGATAAAGAACTTGCCTGTTTTCTACACACATTAAAGGCTGGAAGGTCTCTTTTATACTTCTATATTGATAAAGAGAATCCCTTTAAACCTAAGATAGCCTGTAAAAGATTCTCTGGTTTTAACTTCTACTTAGACCCAGATTGTGTTGAACTTGATCTTAGTGATGCAAGATACTTATTTCTTGATGTGTGGCTTACTGAAACAGAATTGAAACTTTACTTTCCTGATGTTGATATGTCCCAGGTGAAAGAGGGAGCTGGGAGTACTGAGACTCTTTCCTTTTTTAATGAGGTAAGTGATAAGTATAGAATTGTAGAGGGCTGGTATTATAAGATGCGAACAGGTGTCTGGTTTATTAATCCTCTAAGCGGAGAACCAGAATTTCTTACAAAGCCTGATTTTAATAAGTTTGCTCAAACACTTGAAGAGGGTGTTCCAGTAGGAAAGGATGAGAATGGAGAAGTTATAACAGAACCTGTTGATGTTCCTGCTACTGTTAATGGACACAAGAAAATATATTATTATTCAATTTTTACTTCAAATGTTACACTTGAAGAAGGAGAGAGTGCTCATAATTGGGAAGGCTTTCCTACTGTCTTATATGGAGCATATAAAGATGATGATAATAATAACTTCTTTGGTGCTATTACTACAATGAAAGATCCTCAAAGATCTAAGAATGATATGAGGAGACAATTATCGCATCAACTTAAAACACTTCCTAAAGGGATGCCAATGTTTGAGGTGGGAGCAGTTCTTAATCTTGAAGATTATGCAGAGAAAAGCACTTCTCCTGGCTTTTATCTTGAAGTTGCTAAAGGGCAAATGAGTGGAATAGATTTTAAAGAACAACCTTCTATCCCGCCTATTTATAAAGAATTTGATGCTATGTCTTCTCAAAGTATGAAGGATTCCTCTGGTATTCAAGATTCTTTAATGAGTGTTCAGACTTCAAGTAGAGAGGCTGGTGTTACTGTAAGAAATAGACAGGAGACTGGAATTACGGTTCTTTATCTCTTGTTTGATAATCTAAGAATGTCCAGAATTAAAAGTTATAAAATACTTTTCTCCTTTATTCAACAGTATAAAACAGATGCTGAAGTTGTAAGAATTCAAGGAGAAAAGGGACTTCAACTGATGCAAATTAATAGTCAGATGAATCCACAGGTTAAAGGCTGGAATGATATAAGTGCTGGAAAGTTTGATCTTGAAATGTCTGATACTATAGAGACAGCTACTATGCGAGTGGCCACTGCAGAAATGATAGCAGATTTTTCACATAATAATCCTGGTACTATTCCACCTGATATTTTTATTGATTATCTTGGACTTCCTTGGAGTGTTAAACAGAAGGTCTTAGGATTTCATACTGAACAGAGAGAAGCACAAGCTGCACAAGCTCAGCATGAAAGAGATATAGCTGAAAGAGAAATAGAACTTAAAGAAAAGGAGGTGGAGATTAAGGAGAAAGAAGCGGAGGCAAAAATTATACAAGCTAAGAAATCAAACACAAAAGAATAATGGAGGATACTATGAAAGCTAAATATATAAAACCTGAATATTATATTGTTGAAGAAATGATATTTATGTTTGCTATATTTAAAAAGTTAGGACATATCTGTAGACAATGTTCCTCTTGTCATGGGTGTAGATAATGAAATTAAAACACTGTTTCATTAATGAAGAAGGGAATATCTGGAGAGATACTACATTGATAGAAGCTGCTAAAGATCTTCTATCTGAAGTATTTGATATTACAACTATTTCTCTTGATGAAATTATTCGCTGGAAAATCTCAAACCTTAGAGATTATGTTAATCATTACAAGCGGGTTCAAAGTGCAGATTGTTCTATCCCTATTATACTTAGATCAGATGGATATCCTATGGATGGTTGGCATAGAATTATTAAAGCAAGAGTAACTGGAGAAACTCTAACAGCAAAAAGGTTCTTGAAAGATCCAGAACCAGATTTTAAAGTTAATATTAAATAATTGGAGGATATTATGAGTAATGACCCTTGGAAACATAGAAGTAGAGAAATGAGTTGTAGTACTTGTATGTGGAATGTTGAAAAAGTTAGTGAAGAAAGAGATGAAAAAGCTATAGTTGTGGGTCGCTGTCGTAAACATGCACCTACTATGGATGGTTACCCAGTTGTATTTAAAACTGACTGGTGTGGAGATCATAAACTTGACGAAAATAAAATATAAGAAAATTGGAGGATAAAGAAATGCCTAAAGAAAACACTGCGCAAGATGCAGAAACAGATGAAACTGGAAAAGAGACTAGTGCTCTGGACAGTTTAGCTGCTGCGCTTGAAGCTAAGGATGATGTTGATAGTAAGGGAGATGCTGATGAAAAAACAGGTAAAGAAGGTGAAAAGGAAAAAGAGGGTAGTGAAGAAGGTTCTGAAACTTCTGCAGAAAAGAAAGGAACTGAAGAAGAAAAAGGAACTGAAGATGGAAAAGAGACTGGAGAAGAGAAGGTCTTTACAGAGGCTGATGAAATTCTTGAGTTAAGAAGCCTGTTAAGAAGTCAGAAAAGGGAAATGTCTCTTTTGAAAGCCAGGCAAAGTAGAGTTGATAAGAGAACCTCTAAGGTTATTGATGAAGAGACTGGAGAGGAAAAAGAGATTAAAGAAGATTTAACACCTCTTGAAACTAAGATTGAAGCAAAAAATGAACTTGGTGCTCAAAGAGGAGGGCCTCTCGAGGTTTTGCTTGAACAAATGTCAGACACAAAGAAATGGGGAGATGTTAAAGAAGTTGTTACTGAAAGTAGAGTTGATGAGATTATTGATACTATTGCTGACCATATTACTAAGGAGCAGGGTGGAGATCTTGAAGAAAATAGACTTGATATTGAACTTTCAGTGTGGAGTATAGCAAATCCTTATAAGTATATGTATGACCTTATTAAACAATATCACCCTGATTATATTGAGAAGGGAGAGAAGAAAGAAACTGAAACTGATTCTGCGGAGAAAGATAAAGGAAAGAAAAAGGAACCTGTAAAGACTAATACTTCTATTGGCAGTATGACAGGTGGAACAGATAAGAGTGGTTGGACTTCTGCTAAGATTGATGCTATGGATGAAATGGACTTAGGAACAGTTCCTAAAGATGTATATGATAAGTATCTCCGTGGAGAACTTGATTAAAGGAGATTAAATAATGGCTGAAACAAGATTTTTAACAAATGATAATCTAACCAGGAAAAAGTGGGCAAGGGATTTGTTTTCTATAATTCTTCCTGCAGTTGAATTTAACAGCTTGGTTGGTAAAGGAAAGAATGAGCCTATTCAGATAAGGACTGAATTAGGTAAAGGAGAAGGTGATCAAATTACCTTTGGTATTAGACTTCCTCTAACAGGTGAAGGTGTAGTTGGTTATGATACTGTAGAAGGTAATGAAGAACAGTTAATCTTCCGTGACTTCAAAATGACTATTGAAGAGTTGAATCATGCTGTTGATTCGGGTGGTAAAATGGATCAGCAGAGAATGCCTTATGACTTAGTTGTAGAAGGTAAAGAAGGTCTGCAGGAATGGTGGGTTGATAAACTGTCTGACTATGTTATTAATGGTCTTGCTGGTAACAGTACTTTCAGAATTGCTGGTAAAGTATTTGCTAATGCTATTACAGAACCTGATACTGACCATTTTCTGAAGATGAATGGTGTAGCTGAAGCTTCTATGACAGCTGCTGATGAAATGGATCTTACTTTTCTTGATGCTATGAAACAGAGGGCAGAAATGCCTACTGGAGATGCTTTCAAAGTACGTCCTCTTGTAAGAAAAGGAAAGAAGTACTACAAGGTCGTTCTTCACACTTATGTCTTTGACGCACTGAGACAAAATACCAATGTGGCTCAATGGGGTGATTTACTTAGAGCAGCTAATAAGCTCCAAGAACCTAATATTGAGTTTGAGTACAATGGTATGATGGTAATGAAATCTGAGAGGGTTCCTCAGGTACAGACTAATGTTTACAGGAATATCCTTGTTGGTGCTCAGGCTGGTTGTTGGGCTTGGGGTGGTGCTGGCGAAAGTAAATCCAGTGTCATGGCGTTTGTTCCTTATACCCGTGATGCTAAGAGATTCCTGATGTTCAGAGGTGGTGGTATCTTTGGTTTTCAGAAGACTACTTTTCAAGATCTTGACTATGGTGTAATTGCTGGTTCCAGCTTTGCAACTGCGTTACAAGAATAGGAGGGAGATATGATATTTAAGTATACGTATGCTAAAAGAGCTGATAATTTTCGTCTGGTTCGTAGTATAAAACTTATTGAACCTGCTGATGAAACATATTCCCTCATCCAGATTCCTCAGTATGCATTTATTACTGATGTATGGCTAACTAAACTGGTAGCTTATGGAGACTTAGCTGCCGTTCTTACAGTTGGTTTTACAGGTAATGGAGAAGCAGCTGATCCAGATGGGTTTATTGATGCTACTCTGGGAGATGCTGATGCAGCTGGTATAGTCAGAGCTACTGAGGATACTCAACCTGGAAGTAAAGGAAAATGGTTCAATACTGCTGGTGGAGCAATCACTGCAACCTGTGATGATAATGCAGGAACTGTTGGTACGTTTTTTGTATCAGCTTTGTTTGTCGTTATCCACTAAATAAAACAATAGGAGATTATTATAATGGCTATGTTAGATTTGAGAAGGGTTGACCTAAGGAGACAAACTCTGGAAAATCCTTACTGGGTAACCAGTGCTGAGATTAATAAGGATGCAGATGATGCAGAAGCTGTTCTGTTTTCGTTTCCTCTTACTGGTGGTGCAACTCCTAGTAGAGGACTGATTCTTATCACTGCAATCTGCTGTGAGATTATCACTGCTTTTGCTGGTGGTACTATCACACTTGATATTGGACTTGGTACTATTCCTCTGGAGAGTACAACTACAGCTGGTGTTGTTACTATAACTGATGCTGATGAGTTTATTATTAATACTGAAATTACTCATGGCACTCCTGCAACATACTTCCCTGCTGCTAGTGGTTGGGTAACTGCGTGGGTAGCTGGTACTTTTGTATCTCCTGTCGCAATTGTGCCTTTAGACGCTGATGTTCCTGTTGTATATGCAACGCTTGTGAGTGATGCAGCTATTACAGCTGGTGCTGCAAGAGTTCATGCGTTAGTTCATAGAGTGCCCTTAATGGGCTAAGCTGAGAAGTCAAAAATTGACTTTACTGAAAACTTGGAGCAGCTGATGAATTTAGAAGAAATAAGAGATGAAGTAATACTTATTATCCAAGATCCTGATTATGATGAGGATGAGATTGACAAGTATATCAATCAAGCACTTTTATATACGGCAGATCTTGTAAATCTACCAGACCTAAAGTCTGTTGAATCTGTGGATACAGTTTTGTCCCAGAACTATGTTAATCTGTCCTCCATAACAGGAGGGTTTTCAGGAGTCCTGCGTAGGGTAGTTAAAGAAGGTGTGAAAATCTACCCTACGCTTGAACAACTGGCTTCTGATTATGTAGGTAATTGGGATGAAGCTGGAGAAGTTGAGGCTACTTGTTTGGAAGGTAATATATTATGGTATCAGAAGGTACCTGCTGTGGCAGAGAGTCTTATGCTTATTCTTTATAAGAGCCCGGCTGTGTTGGAAGATAATACTGATATTCCAAGTAATATTCCTACAGCCCTTCATAAACCACTTCTTGTTAATGGAGCAAGTCATCTTATATTTAATGAGATAGAGGATGGTATTGAAGGTGAAAAGATAAATACAACTGTCCAGTTTAGATTCTCTTTTAATGAGAATAATAAACACTCTGGAATTATAAAACTCAAAGAGCATTTTGCAAAGAGAAGAGTTCATCATATAATGTCTGAAAGTGGGTGGGCTAACTAATGGGAAAACCACTAAGTATATTTAAAGCAACTACAGGACTAAATAAAAAACAGGATGAAGTTAGCTTAAATTATGATCCGGAGTCAGGACTTACGGAATTAAGTGAAGCCATCAACGTCGATATTGATGATAAGGGAAAGATTCTAAGAAGATCTGGCTTCGAATCAATTGATAGTAATGCTTGGCATAGTTTAAAAGGCTTTGGTGATTTTGGTCTTGGAGTGTCAGGTGATTCTCTTTACATCATTTATAGGGATAGTAGTGTTACAGGTATAAGGTCTGGACTTACACTTAATAGAAGAATGTCTTATGAAAAGGTTAATGATAGAATATTTTACTGTAATGGTATTGAGAATGGTGTGGTTTTAGATAGTGTTAGTTGGACTTGGGTTAGTACTGACTTGCCTTCTACTCCAGGTATTAAATATGATATGAGATACTTGAGTTCTGCTCCTGTTGGAGATCTGGTTAGTTATTTAAGTGGAAGGGTGTATGTTGCAAAAGGAGATACTTTATTCTATAGTCTTCCATGGGCTTACTATTGGTTTAATTTAGGTCAGGATTTCATTCCGTTTTCAAGTATTATTAACATGCTATGTCCTACAAATGCTGGGATGTTTATAGGCACAGATAAAGGACTTGTCTTTATGAAAGGTTGGAATCCTTTAGAAACTGAACTTATGCAGGTAGATGATGGGAAAGCTGTAAAGTGGTCTAATGTTGAAATTGACCCTAAGAAACTTCCAGAGGGTTTTAGATATGCTGGGAAGACTTGGGTGTGGATGAGTAATAAGGGAATATGTCTTGGAAGTGGTGAGGGTATATTTGATAATCTTACTATGGAAAGGCTTGATATAGAATTTGCTCAAGAAGGGGCAGGATTTTTTGATGGGAGTAAATATGTGGGACTGTTAAACCCATAATTTATAAGGAGAAAGGAAATGGCTTTTCGATTAAGTACAGGATTAAGAAATCTATTAATGGCACAGGCAAGTGGAAGTCTTGTTGGTGCAGGCTTTGGAACTTTGTTCCTAGATGGTGTCATTTATGTCTATACAGGGAGTCAGCCAGCAACTGCTGATCTTGCTGAGACTGGTACTAACATTCTTATTATTACTGAGAGTGGTGGTGCATTTACACCTTCAAGTCCTACTAATGGTCTTGAGTTTGAAGATGATCCTGCAAGTGGAGAACTTGAGAAAGCTGCTGCAGAGACTTGGCAAGGCATTGGTATAGGTGGCGGTGGGACTGCTGGATGGTTCAGGTTTTATGCTAATGATAGAATTCAGGGAGCAAGTGCTGTAAGTGTAAGATTTGATGGGGCTTGTGGAACTTCTGGAACTGAACTTATTATGAGCAGTACTACTATTGTAGTAGATGCTACTACTACTATTGATACATTTAAAGTTACTATACCAGCTTCATAAGGAAGTAGTATATGGCTAATGATGCTGATATAACATTACCAAGTCTTGTAATAAGTAGTGCTACTATAGGAAATAGTGGTGATATGACTTTACCACTATTTACAATTGAAGCACATGCTGTCACAGGATGGTATGCTATTATAGAGCTTCCAGCTTTGGTAATAGAAGCTAGAAGTGGTGCTGTAGCTAGTGTAGAACTTCCTGCTCTATCTGTAGAAGCAACAGCTCTTATGGGAGTTGTGTGTACTGCTGATATAATATTACCAGATTTAATTATCAGTGCTTATACATCATCTCCTATTATTGTTACAGCTAATCTTACTCTTCAAAGACTTCAAATCTCTGCAACTTCAATTCATGATATATTAGCTGCTGGAGACATGGAGCTCAGACTCTTTTTTGTTGCTGGCACAACAAGTTTAGCTGCTGGTGTAATAACTGGATATGCAATTAATCTTAAAACGTTAGGACTTAGTGAATATGAAGATTTCAACTTTAATAGTGCGTGTCTTATCGGAGGTATTCCTTTTGGGGCTAGTGGTTTGGGTCTCTT
>JAUWAD010000022.1 GCA_030602225.1 Bacillota bacterium
GTCATGTGGCAGAGTAATAAGGGGGAATAACACTATGGAAAAATATATATCAGATAAGCCTCTAGGAGCCATATACTCCAAGGAAGGAACCTTGTTTAGAGTGTTTTCTCCTTTAAGGGATGACATCAGACTTAGGCTATACAAGGATGCAAGAACACTTAAAAGAAGAGAAATCCCCATGACAAAGGAAGATGATGGCACCTTTTATACTTATGTTGAAGGAGATCTGGATGGGTACTTCTACACGTATTTAGTTCAGAATAGGTATGAAGTCACAGACCCCTATAGCTATGGGTCCAGTATAAATTCTGTCAGATCTGCTATTCTTGATTTACCAAAAACCAATCCGGATGGATGGGAAGACCATACTGAGCCGGGGATTATTAGAGCTGTTGATTCCATTATTTATGAGGTCCATATTAAAGATTTCACCTATTCAAAAACATCCGGAGTAAAGAATAGGGGAACCTATTTAGGCTTTGTGGAGGAAGGAACTAAATATAATGAACTTTCCACAGGAATTGATCATCTAAAGGAATTGGGAATAACCCATGTTCACCTTATGCCCATTTATGATTTCTTAACTGTTAAGGAAGATAGGGAATTCTTTTTTGATGATGATAATTACAACTGGGGTTATGATCCTGAACTTTATAATGTACTGGAAGGTTCATACTCTCTTAATCCCCATGATCCCAAGGAGAGGATAAGGGAGTTTAAGACCCTTGTTATGAAACTACACCAAAGTGGAATGAAGGTGGTTATGGATGTGGTATATAACCATACCTACAGAAGTATAGACTCTAACTTCAACATCCTCTTACCAAATTATTATTATAGGATTAATTCAGATGGAAGCTTCTCCAATGGATCAGGTTGTGGGAATGAGTTTGAATCAAGAAATCCCATGGGTAGAAGATTTATTATTGATAGTCTTAAGTATTGGGTTAATGAGTTTAAAATTGATGGATTCAGGTTTGATCTTATGGCATTGATTGACATTGAAACCATGGAAGAGGCTGTTAAGGAATTAAGAAAGTTAAAGGATGATATTCTAATCTATGGAGAGCCATGGACAGGTGGAATAACAACATTACCCTCAAATAAGACCACATCAAAGGGAACACAAGGAAGGTTAGGTTTTGGAGTGTTTAATGATAATTTCAGAAATGCTGTTAAAGGTGACAATGATGGACATGGTCTGGGGTTTGCCCAGGGAAACCTGGATGAAAGATTTGCCACAGAAACTGGCATAGCCGGATCAATATATTATGATGATGGTCATATTGGATTTGCTGCAAGTCCAAAGGAGAGTATAAATTATGTCAATAGTCATGATAACTTGATCCTGCAGGATAAGCTTTTAAAGATTCTTCCGAATAAGGATAAAAGTGAATATATAAGGTACAACAAGTTCATCCACTCCATATTATTTTTATCCCAGGGAGTTCCTTTTATCCATGCTGGAAATGAGTTTATGCGTACAAAGGATGGACATGAGAACACATATAATTCACCCATCAGTATAAACAAGATTGATTGGTCCTTAAAGGAGAAGAATAATGAACTATTCCAATTTATGAAGGAGCTGATTCTTTTTAGAAAGGAAAACCATGAGTTCAGGATGGATAATGCCAAGGAGATAAAGAATAGGCTTAAATTTCTAAGACAGGAAGGAAGCTGTTTTGTTTTAGCATATACCATAAAGAGCAATGGAAACTACCTGCTGATAATTCATAATGCCAATCCAAATCCATGCTTAATGCCCCATTCACTTATTCAAAGGCATATAAAGACCCAGGATGAAAGAACAGTGGAAGATGTGGCAATTGTTCCAATATTTAATGAAAAGGGAAGAGTGAAGGAAACTACCCAATACACTCATCCCCATGGTATTGAAACACCAAGATATTCAACTTATGTATATAGACTGGAAGTGAAATAATCACTGAGAGTAATGGGAAAAAATAAACCCCAGGCTTATAACCTGGGGTTTAAATTACTCTAAGATGTACACTTTAACATTTCTTCTACCGAAGTTTCTAACTTCAGTAGCGGTGTTAAAGAATAGGTCGATTCTCATACCTTTAATAGCGCCTCCTACATCTTCTGCTATAGCAAATCCATAATCTTTTGTTCCATCTAAGGATTCAACATAAAGTTTAGTCCCCAGTGGTATTACCCTTGGATCAACGGCAACTGTTCCAGGTCTTGCCCTTGTTCCCGAAGCTGTGATACCCCAATATTTATCTCCAGGTCTTTTACCTGTTGAGGCGAATGAGAGGTCATATGCTGTTGCCTCTAGTACCATTGCTTCTATAAATCGGGTGTCCCCGCGAGATGTGGATATAATATTATTGGTTCCCCTTTCAGTTACTTGAGGGATGGGTTCCTCCAATATTGCATCACTTACTATGACAGATGAATTCAAGACCCCATTGATATAAATATCTCTAATATGTGATCTTCTCAAACCGTCTTTTCCTTCCTGAAGCATATTAACAACACCTTTATCCAATCTGTGGTTGTTAACTACCTCTTTTTCAAAAGGAATAGCTGATTCCTCAACTCTTGATAATTCTCTTACTCTAAAAACATGAATTTCAGTGTTGGGCTCTACAATTGTTTCCACTGATGGTATTGTATAATCCATTGGTCCCAATTGTATATTTCCATCCTTAAGGATGTCACTAACCCTGGTGCTAAGGGATGTTATGGGTAATTCCGTATCCCTGTGAATAATTGTGTAACTCTTTGGGTTTATTATAGTGATTATTAAGTTCTTTTCGATGATAGTGTCAAGTCCGGGCTCAATAGATGCACCTTCTTTGACTCTGATTCCCTCTTGGGTTAAAAATTCTTCCACTGTAGCTTGATATGAAACCATCTCGATAATTTCACCATCTAGTACTAGGGTTACTTCATTTCCCTGGAAGAAGTTAACGCCTAATGAAAAAGTCATTGCTATAACAAGAAGTAAGAGGACAATAACCTTATTTAAACTAAAGGTCTTTTGCGTGTCCATAAATTTCCTCCTTAAATTTTGTTACAAAAAATGTAACCTTTTTGTAACTATTTTTGACTGTCTCTGTATTTTAAACGAAAAAATAGATATTGTCAAATTTTTGACCATATAGCCGGAATATTCTGTCAATTCCAATAATGCACATTCTGTTCAAACGTTGTAAAATACACATTTTATAATTCGCGAGTTCTAAGTAAATTTCAAAGGATATAAGGTCATATGCAGTAGTATATGGAAGAATAAGTAGAGATTAGAAAATTTTTTGTTAAGTTCTTTCAGATGAAAATTTGCCCTTAATGATGGTTTTTTATTCCCACATGATTAGAAGATGATTATAAGGTGACATTATCAAAAGTTAAACACAGTTATTCAGTTCAAACACTTGACTTATGATTTCATTAAAGTATAATTATTAGTAATTAATATTTAAAGGTTGAGATGGGAAGAGTAAGAAATATCCTGAATCAGAGAGAGTCGGAGATGGTGGAAACCCGATATGAAGGTATTCTGAATATGGTCCTGGAATCATTTGGCTGATATTTAGGCTAAATCGGCGACATCCGTTATGATGTAAGGTTAATAACCTATTAAGATTCAAGTTGTGAGACTTGATTAATTAGAGTGGTACCGCGAAGTCAACCTTCGTCTCTATGGAGACGGAGGATTTTTTAATTTAATGAAAGGAAGATGTGGGATGAACAAAACATACTATTTGACAACACCAATTTATTACCCCAGTGACAATCTTCATATTGGCCACACATACACCACAGTGGCTGCTGACAGTATAAAGAGATTTAAAAAACTACAAGGATATGATGTATTTTTCACCACTGGATCTGATGAACACGGTCAGAAGATACAAGAAAAGGCCAAGGAAAACAATATGTCCCCTCAGTCTTATGTAGACAAGATAGTGGCTGATATTAAAGAGCTTTGGAAGATGCTAGAAATTGACTATGATTCCTTTATAAGAAGTACTGACCCTCTACATGAAAAAGCAGTTGCGGATATATTTACAAAGCTTTATGAAAAGGGAGAAATATACAAAGATGAGTATGAGGGAGCATATTGTACTCCCTGTGAATCATTCTGGTCCGAATCTCAACTGGTTGATGGTCATAAGTGCCCAGATTGTGGTAGGGAAACTCATTTGGAGAAGGAGGAAGCTTACTTCTTCAAACTTTCAAAGTATAGAGACAAGCTTATTCAACTATATGAGGATAACCCAGAATTCATTCAACCTGAAAGCAGGAAGAATGAGATGATAAATAACTTTCTTAAGGAAGGCTTAGAGGATCTATCTGTATCTAGAAGCTCCTTTGATTGGGGAGTAAAGGTTCAATTTGATCCCAAGCATGTGGTTTACGTATGGATAGATGCTCTTTCCTGCTATATCACATCTCTAGGTTATGGTTCTGATGATGAGAGTAATTTCAATAAGTTTTGGCCTGCGGATGTTCATCTTGTGGGAAAGGAAATAGTTAGATTCCACACAATAATTTGGCCTGCTATTTTGATGGCACTGGAACTTCCATTGCCAAAGAAGGTATTTGGTCATGGCTGGATTCTATTTGAGGATGATAAGATGTCAAAATCAAAGGGTAATGTAATATATCCTGAGCCTATTATTGAACTCTATGGAATAGATGCATTCAAGTACTTCTTACTAAGGGAGTTTTCCTTTGGTCAGGATGGATCCTTCTCCAGGGAGAAGTTTTTACAAAGACTAAACTCTGATCTTGCAAATGATCTGGGGAATCTGGTCTCAAGGACTGTTTCCATGGTTGAAAAGTATAACAATGGAGTTATTGCTCCTTCAACTAAAGAAGATGATTTATATGATCCATCCCTTAAGAACCAGGCAGTTGAAGTTGCCATAAAGGTAGAGGAGTATATGGATAAGCTTAACTTCTCCAATGCATTGGAGGAAATCTGGAAGCTTATTAGAAGAACCAATAAGTATGTTGATGAAACAATGCCATGGGTTCTAGCTAAGGATGGAGATACAAAAAGACTGGATACTGTATTATATAATCTCTCTGAAACCCTTAGAATAGTTTCAATTCTAATAAAGCCATTTATGGATAAGACATCAACTGAAATTAGAAAGCAATTGGGAGTTACTGAAGAATTACTTTGGGATGATGCTAAAACCTTTGGATTACTAAAGGAAGGCACCAAGGTATCAAAGGGAGGAATTATCTTCCCAAGACTTGATATTTCCCTTGAGCTGGATAGACTGAATGAATCAAATAACAAACTTATAGAAAAGAGATCAAAATCCAAGGAGAGTATAAAAGTGGTAGAAGAAAAAGTAGAAGAAAAGATTGAAGAAGTTGAAGAATTAATAACCATCGATGATTTTCTAAAGGTCAAGTTTAAGGTTGCAAAGATCATTGACTGTCAACCCCATCCAAAGGCGGATAAGCTCTTGGTATTGACCCTAAAGGTTGGAGAAGAGGAAAGGACAGTTGTATCAGGAATCAAGGAATACTACAAACCTGAAGATCTAGTGGGCAAGAAGGTAATAGTTGTTGCAAACCTTAAGCCAGTAAAATTAAGAGGTGTTGAATCAAAGGGTATGATCCTTGCAGCTGAAGATAATGAAGGAAACCTTACATTATTAACCACTTTGGAAGAAATAGCAGATGGGGCAACAATCTCATAGGGGGTAATTATGTATATTGATAGTCATGTCCATTTGGATGATTCAAGATTTGATCTGGATAGGGATAATCTAATAAGGACATTAAAGGATAATAAGGTTGAACTGGTAATAAATATAGGCGCAGATGAAGATAGCAGTGAAAGGTCCGTTGAATTAGCTGATAGATACGAGAATATATATGCTGTGGTGGGGGTACATCCCCACTCAGCCAAGGATTTGGAGGGAAGGGATCTTTCAAGCATAATCAAGATGCTTGAAAATGACAAAGTGGTAGCAATTGGTGAAATAGGACTGGACTACTACTATGATAACTCCCCCAGAGATATTCAGAAGAAGTGGTTTAAGGAGCAGATTAATCTTGCCCTTAGACTTAATAAACCCGTTGTAATTCACTCCAGGGATGCGGATAAGGACACCTTTGACATTATAAAGTCTGGAGTTGAAGAAGGTGGTTTAACTGGTGTAATGCACTGCTACTCAGGAAGTGTTGAATTGGCAAAGGAGTATCTCAAGTTAGGATTTTATATATCCCTTGGTGGTCCAGTTACATTCAAGAATGCAAGAGTTCCAAAGGAAGTGGCAAAGGAAGTGGCCTTGGATAGACTTCTTATTGAAACTGACTGCCCATATCTTTCCCCTGAACCTTATAGGGGTAAGAGAAATGAACCAATGTTTGTCAGCTATGTGGCAGAAGAGATTGCCAAAATAAAGGGTATCAGTATAGAAGAAGTGGCTGAAGTTACCACAAAAAATGCAAAAAAACTATTTGGAATCAAATAGAAAGGCAGGTATTACTATGATTAAGGAAGTTATAGTGGTTGAAGGCAGGGATGATATCTCTGCTGTTAAGGCTGCCTTGGAGTGTGAAGTAATAGCAACAAATGGTTTTGGTTATGGAAAAGGGTTGATTAAAACTCTAAAATCCATTCAAAAGAGAAGGGGACTTATTATTCTAACAGACCCTGACTTTGGTGGAGAGAGGATAAGAAAGGATTTATCTAAGCATATTCCAGAATGCAAGCATGCCTTTTTACCCCAGGGAAAAGCCCTTAAGAAGGGGGATATTGGGGTTGAGAATGCTACCCCACAAGATATTATTGAGGCTATTGAAAAGGCAAGACCAAACAGAATAGAAAGTAAGGAAACATTTGATAAAGGGGACATTTTATTATTTGGTCTAGCTGGTGGTGAGGGTTCCAGAGAGAAGAGAGAGAAGCTTGGAGAAATTCTAGGAATTGGATATACCAACGGAAAACAACTACTAAACAGACTCAACCATTTGGGTGTCACCAGGGATGAATTTATTAGGGCTATGGAAAGGATAGAAGAAGATGGAAAATAAAAGACTGTATTCTCCTAAACAGATAAGGGAAGTACTGGATAGACACGGATTTACCTTCTCCAAGGGCTTAGGACAGAACTTTCTAATAGATGGAAATATAGTTAGAAATATTGTTAAGGGTGCAGGAATAACAAAGGATGACTATGTACTGGAAATCGGTCCGGGGATGGGAACCTTAACTGAAGAACTTGCCCTTAATGCAAAAAAGGTGGTTGCCATTGAGATTGACAATAGGCTTAAACCAGTTCTAGAAGAGACACTTCTTCCATACCATAATGCAGAAGTGGTTTTTGGTGATGTTTTAAAGCTACCCCTAAGGCAGATAATTGATGAAAAGTGCCAAGGTGGTCCTGTAAAGGTGGTGGCGAATCTTCCTTATTACGTAACTACTCCCATTATCATAAAGTTATTGGAGGAAGGTCTTCCCTTTAATTCCATAACCGTTATGGTTCAAAAGGAAGTGGCGGATAGGATGGTTGCAAAACCCCATTCAAAGGACTATGGTTCACTTACACTATTTGTTGGTTACTATACCATACCTGAAATAGTGCTAAAAGCACCAAAGAGCGTGTTTATGCCTCAACCTAAGATTGATAGTTCCGTTATTAAGTTAACCTTAAGAGATTCATTACCCAATGTGGATCCTGATAAGTATTTCAAGGTTGTAAGAGCAGCTTTTCTAAAGCGGAGAAAGACACTGCTTAATTCTTTATCATCCAAGGAGATAAATGCTGATAAGGATGAAATCAGAGAAGCTTTGAAAAAGGCTGGAATTGATGAAGGTTTAAGAGCTGAAAATCTGGATATGAATGATTTTATTAAGATTGCAAATGAGCTGCCAAATATTTAATTGGCAGCTCTTATAGTGCCATTTACTTACAAATGAGTTTAAATCATAATAAAAAGGGTAAATTAACATAAGAGATACTTGACACAAATACCCTATAGGGGTATAATTTTATTATAATTAAACTTAAGGGGGATTACGATGAAAAATGTAATTGTTTATACAAGTAGTACATGTCCATACTGTACATTAGCTAAGAATCACTTAACTGAAAAAGGTGTTTCCTATGAGGAGAAGAATGTCTCCACTGATAAGGAAGCTAGAAAAGAATTAATGGCTATGGGACATATGGGGGTTCCAGTTATAGTAATAGATGGAAATGAAGTTGTAGGATTTGATAAAGAAAAAATTGATACATTACTAGATCAATAATATTGAAGCAACCATAACCTGTACTCTCCTTGGATTTTCAAGGGGAGTATTTTATAATGGGCAAAAAATAAAAAGACCATAGTCATATTGGTGACTACAGTCTTTATCTTCATAAGTATCGACAACTATTTGTTAAGAGCTTCCATAAGTTTGTTTAGGTCAAGACCATGAACCATAGCTGCTTCTTCCAGGCTTTCCATTTGGCTTGATGGACAACCTACACAACCCATACCAAATCTTAAAAGAATTTCTATAGCTTCAGGTTTCTTTCTGATTAGCTCGCCGATAAGCATATCTTTTTTAATTTCCATTGAGACTTCCCTCCTTTTAATCCATAGTAATATAGTAGCATATAAATATTAATAGGTCTAGTTAAATTTTTCTAATTTCACATAATTAATAACAATTAGTAGAGTGTTGTTTAAACCTAGTGTTTTCAGGATATCAATAGGTCAGGAGGGATGGATTTGAGAAGAAAAGGAATATTTTCATTGATTATTAAGATTATATTATCAGCGGTTATTTTAGGAGTAGCAGCATTTTTCACTCCTGGATTTTCCATCACTGGTGGCTTTGGGACTTTGGTAATAGCTGCTGTGGTGGTAGGGTTACTAAGTTATGCTGCAGTGGAATTTATAGGTGTAAAAGCATCACCTTTTGGAGCGGGAGCATCTGGTTTTCTTTTAACTGCAGTAATACTATATCTAACCAGGTATATAGTATCTGGGTTTTCAATTTCATTTTTAGGAGCAATCCTTGGTGCACTGGCAATTGGGGTTGTGGACTTTATTATTCCTGGTAGAAGATTCAAATAGTCTTGACATGGGAGAAAGGATATTGTAGAATATTATCAGATACCACACGGGGGTATATATTAGGAGGAGGAATAGAATGAAAATAGAAGTAACTAGTCCAGCAAAAGATGAACTTGTGAAAGTTCTTGCTAATAAGAAAGACCCAAGTAAGTTATTGAGAATCTATATCGCAGGCTATGGTTGAGGTGGTCCAACATTTGGATTAGCTCTGGACGAGCTTAAAGATGAAGATATGGAATTTAAAGTAGAAGATTTTAACTTTATCATGGAAGACCTAATTGTTGAAAACTACGGAAGCTTTGTAGTTGATTTCAGTGACAATTGGTTAAGAAGAGGATTCTCTGTATATCCTGATGGAGTACAATCAAGCTGTTAATACCAGTATGGCAGACCTTAGGGTCTGCTTTTTATTTTTTGGTATAAGCCTTTGGGGTATTTTTATTATCGCACCCTTTATGTTATAATTATAGGATAAAAGTAATGAGAGGTGATGAATATGGAATCCAGCCCTAGTTCGGATCATTATAGTAGTTGTATTAATGGAGCCATAAGCATCTCCTGTTTTTTTGGCTCCTAAAATAAGTTTTAGGAGGAGAGCTATGAACGAAGAAAAAATTTTAGAGCTTATTCAGGAAAAGAAGTACAAAGAACTGAAGAAGATTCTATCTGAAATGAATGAGGTTGATATTGCTGAGATCCTTGAAGATGAAGCACTGGATCTTGGAACTCTGCTTCTAATTTTTAGAATGCTACCAAAGGATCTGGCTGTTGAGGTTTTTGCATACTTTTCAAAGGAAAAGCAAAGGGGTATTATCAGCTCATTAACTGATAGTGAAGTTAAGCATATTGTGGATGAGCTGTTTTTTGATGACATGATAGACATGCTGGAAGAGATGCCAGCAAATATAGTTAAGAAGATTCTCTTAAATTCCAGTGTGGAGGAGAGGAAGCTTATAAATCAATTCCTCAACTACCCGGAGGATTCTGCAGGAAGTATTATGACCATAGAGTATGTGGAGTTTAAAAGAAGCATGACTGTAAAGGAAGCTCTGGATAGGATAAGGGCAATCGGTCTTACAAAGGAAACCATATATACATGTTATGTGACGGATAGAAATAGAAAACTTGAAGGGATAGTCTCCCTTAGAACATTGGTGAGTTCTCCTGATAATAGTATAATAGCTGATTTGATGGATGAGGATACAATTTATGCCCATACCCATGATGACCAGGAACTTGTCGCGGAAATGTTCATGAAGTATGACTTCATAGCACTTCCTGTAGTTGATATGGAAAATAGATTAACCGGAATTATTACAGTTGATGATATTATGGATGTTATGGAGAGGGAGGATACAGAGGACTTTCAGATTATGGCAGCCATGAGCCCATCAGAGGATGCTTACCTGGATACAAAGGTACTTAGACTGGCAAGACAGAGAATAGTATGGCTGTTGATACTTATGATTTCAGCTACTGTATCAGGAGCAATAATATCCAGTTTTGATGATCTTTTAAGTGCTGTGGTTATCCTAACATCATTTATACCCATGCTAATGGATACTGGAGGGAATTCTGGAAGTCAGAGTTCAACTTTGATAATCCGTGGACTGGCAACAGGAGAAATTGAGCTTAAGGATGCACCAAAAATACTTTGGAAGGAATTTAGAATAGCACTTATGGTTGGCTTTTCACTGGCGTTTATCAACCTATTAAGGCTAATTATACTTGAAAGAATTGACTTTGGAATATCTTTATTGGTATCAGTGACCCTTATATTAACAGTAATATTTGCTAAGGTAATTGGGGGAATACTACCCATCGCAGCAAAGAAGGTTAAGTTGGACCCTGCATTAATGGCTGGACCATTAATAACAACAATTGCTGATGCATTAAGTTTGATAGTATACTTTTCAATAGCATCATGGATGTTTAGAATATGAAGAAGAAGGAGTGATAGTTGTGGATTCGAGTCCTTTGCCGGATAGTTATAATTTAATATCAAAATGGAACCACAGTTATCATAATTTAGGTGGTTCCTCCCAAGTCTAACTAAAGGAGGAATAAGATGGATGAACTTAACATTCTTGAACTTATTCAACAAAAGAAATATGTAGAAGTAAAGAAGATCCTTTCTGAAATGAACGAGGTGGATATAGCTGAGATTCTTGAAGATGAAGAGTTGGACATTGCTACAATACTGATTATATTTAGAATGTTACCTAAGGATTTCGCCGTTGAAGTATTTGCTCATTTTAGTAGTGAACAGCAACTAAACCTTGTAAATGCCATGACAGATAAGGAGTTAAAATATATAATTGATGAGCTGTTCTTTGATGATATGATTGACTTGCTGGAAGAAATGCCAGCAAACATAGTAAGTAAGATTCTTATGCAAAGCAGTAGTGAGGAAAGAAAACTTATAAATCAGTTCCTAAAGTATCCACCAGACTCTGCGGGAAGTCTTATGACAATTGAGTATGTGGAGCTTAAGAAGGATATGACTGTCAAGGATGCAATGGCTCATATAAAGGAAACAGGTCTTTCTAAGGAAACGGTATATACCTGTTATGTTACGGATAAGAATAGAAGCCTTGAAGGAATAATCTCCTTAAGACTAATTGTTGTATCTAATGAGGATGCATTGATAAGAGATTTGATGGAAGATGAAATAATCTATGTAAATACCCATGATGATCAGGAGACTGTTGCTAAGGTATTTAGACGATATGGGTTTCTTGCACTTCCAGTAGTTGATACACAAAACAGACTAACAGGTATAATTACAGTAGATGATATCATGGATGTTATGGAGCAAGAAGCTACAGAAGACTTCCAGAGAATGGCAGCGATGTCTCCATCTGATGATCCCTATTTATCATCAAGTGTATTTACCTTATCTAAGAAGAGAATTAGCTGGCTACTTATACTAATGGTTACAGCAACCATATCTGGAAGGATAATAAGCAGCTATGAGGAGCTTTTAAGTTCTGCTGTTATATTAGCTTCATTTATGCCCATGCTGATGAATACTGGTGGTAGTTCAGGTTCCCAAGCCTCCACTTTAATAATACGTGGTCTGGCAACTGGGGAAATAGAAATGAGTGATGTCTTCAGAGTATTATGGAAGGAGTTTAGAGTAAGTGTAGTCGTTGGTATAGCTCTTGCCATTGTCAATTTCCTAAGACTTATGTATATAACAAGGGCAAGCTTTACAGTATCACTTACCGTATCCCTTACCTTGTTCGTAACCATAGTGATAGCTAAAATTGTAGGTTGTGTGGCACCAATAATTGCTAAGAAGCTAAGACTTGACCCTGCCATAATGGCAGCACCCCTTATTACCACTGTGGTTGATGCAGTTGCATTGGTGGTTTATTTCTCAATTGCAACGGTACTAATTGGAATATAAGACTATTTTATTCAAAGACCTTGGATTCTCATCTAAGGTCTTTTGTGCCAAAAAGCAATATGTCTTGCAGATGTCTTTGGACGTGTATTTGTCAACATTTATATTGTTACAAAAAATTTAAAATAAAAATCAATATGATTAATTGACAAATAAAATGTATAATAGTATAATATTTGCTCGTTTGACAAATTATTGATAATGTGCTATACTATTTCCATGATGAGTGTCCCTAATACACTCCTTCTGTCCCCGAATGTACGGGAGAATTAAATGGAAGGTGGTTCTTTATTAGTATGAATAGTGTAGCTCAAATCAGGAAAGACTTAGAGGGATGCATAGGCAAAAAAGTAATTCTCAGGGCAAACCGAGGTAGAAAGAAGACAACAGTTAGAGAAGGAGTACTTGAATCTGCTTATCCAAACCTATTCACAGTAAGGATATGTAACCAGTACGAAAGCTCGCGAATGGTATCATACACTTACTCAGATGTTCTTACATCTACAGTGGAAGTTACCATATGTGAAGAAACAGACAGACTTATAAAGATATCATAACATCCAACCTACCTAAGGGTAGGTTTTTGTTATGTTATATTGACAAGACTTTATTTGTGGTATAATTGTTTTGTCAAATTAATTTATGGGAGAGATAAACTTGAAATTCGAAATAGATAGCTATGGAAAGATAAACCTGGCACTGGATGTGCTACACAAAAGAGAAGATGGGTACCATGAGATAAGGAGTATTATGCAGCAGATCAGTCTATCTGATAGTCTAGAGTTTAAGGAACAGCACACAGGTGTCAGTATCCAATGTGATAATGGCAATGTTCCTCTAAATGAAGATAACCTTATATATAAGGCTTGGGATAAAATGTCTAAGATTGTGGGTACAAAAGCTGGAATAAGTGTGAGGATAAACAAGAATATTCCAGTGGCAGCTGGCTTGGCCGGTGGTAGTGGAAATGGTTCTGCAACTCTTCTTGCTCTTAACCATATATGGGGATTAAAGCTGGAACTAAGAGAGCTTATGGAAATAGGTAGGACAATTGGAGCGGATATTCCATTCTGCTTATTGGGAGGAACTGCCCTTGCTGAGGGAATTGGTGAAAAACTTACACCCATTGAGCCATTTAATAACAAGAGCATATTGCTGATAAATCCAGGAATTGAAATATCCAGTGGATACGTATATAGCCTCCTTAGATTAAAGGAGGAAAGACTTCCCATAGATGACCTGATAAACCATATAAAAGCTGATGATATTATAAAGGTGGGAGCTACTCTTGGAAATGTAATGGAGGATGCAATCCTGCCAAAGTATCCAGTCATTGATGAAATAAAGAGTAGAATGGTGGAGTTGGGATCCCTTGGATCATTGATGAGTGGCAGTGGATCCAGTGTATTTGGGATATTTGAAGATCCCGATAGATGTGAATTTGCTAAGAATAAACTAATTGGGGATTATCCCTATGTATTTAATGTTATGACAATATAAACTTCCTTCAAAGGAAGTTTTTCTTTTCGTAGTGCGATACCCTGTAAATTATGATTAGCTGTAATCTTTTCAGGTAAATATAGTACATGGAATACTTGTAATTGATAATATAAATACAATCTGATATATTATCATTATAACTCTTAAGGAGGGGATATTATGGACATGGCAAAGAGAATTCAGGATCTAACGGTTGAACTAACCAATATTTTAGGTGTTGTTGGAAGTCCTGAGGAAAATGATGTGGTTGATTACGTTTTTAATTGGTTTATGGAGCTGGACTATTTCAAGGAGAACCCAGATAATCTTAAGTTTATTGATGTTATTGATGATGCAGCTGGAAGAAAATCAGTTGTGGCAACCATAAATGGCAAAAAGGGAAATGATAAAAAGACATTGGTCTTTATAGGTCATACAGATACTGTTGGTATCAGTGATTATGGAGATATGAAGGAATTCGCAACCAAACCCTTTGAACTTACACATAAGTTGAAGGAAGTTACATTGTCCAAGGAAGCTAAGGAAGATCTTGAGTCAGGTAATTACTTATTTGGAAGAGGAATCTTCGATATGAAGTTTGGTGTGGCAGCTTTGATGGTGATGATGGAGGAGTTCTCCAAGAAGGTGGATGAACTGGAAGGAAACCTTATATTCGCAGCTGTATGTGATGAGGAGGGTAACTCCGGTGGAATGCTTTCTGTAGTTCCAGAACTGGTTAAACTTAAGAAGGAAAAGGGATATGATTATCTGGCTGTTGTGGATACTGATTACTCTGCTCCAAGATATGTGGGAGATGAGACCAGATATATCTATGTTGGTACAGTGGGTAAACTGATGCCTTCCTTCTATGTAACAGGAAAGGAAACCCACGTTGGTGAACCATACAAGGGACTTGACCCCAATCAGATAGCATCTGAGATTACAAGGGAGTTTAACCTTAACATGGAATACTGTGACATCGCAGATGGAGAAGTTTCCCTACCTCCAATAACTCTAAGACAGCAGGATCTTAAAACTGAGTACTCAGTACAGATTGCAAGAAACTCATATGTATACTTTAACTACGCAACACATAACTCCACACCTGATCAGGTAATGGATAAGATGATAAAGGGTGCAACTAAAGCCTTTAACAATGTGGTAAATGATCTTAACATGCAATATGAAAAGTACACAAAGGAAAATGATTATCCATTTGAAAGACTACCATGGGAAGCTAGGGTAATATCATATAATCAGCTACTGGAAAATGTAAAGGCTGAAAGAGGAGATGAACTGGAAAGAAGAATCCAGGAATTATCAACTGAACTTCTTAAGGATAAGAATGTGGATGAGAGAATCTTTGCATTGAAGATGGTTGAAATGGTTCATAATATGTGGAGTGACAAGGACCCAGTTGTAATAGCATACTTCTCACCTCCATACTATCCTCACATTTTTGTAAAAGGTGAAGACGATAGAGAGAAAAAGCTTATGGATGCAGTTAACAAGGCCATTAATAATGCAGGGGATGAGTATAAGATAGTTAATAAGAAGTTCTATCCATATATATCTGACTTAAGCTATGCAGCTGCACCAAGGGAAGAAAAGGCAGTGGAAAGTCTTAAGGAGAATATGCCAGGATTTGGAGTAAGATACTCATTACCACTTAATGAGATGCAGGAACTTAATCTTCCTGTAGTTAATATTGGACCATTTGGAAAGGATGCCCATAAGTTCACAGAAAGACTTGAAATGGGATATTCCTTTGGAGTACTACCTCAGATTCTACTTGATACAGTGGATGAATTAATGAAATAGATCATAGGGCTAATTACTAGCCCTATTTTAATGGGAGTAACATTAATATTTCCACAAGAAAAGCTGGTAATTAAACTGGATGTGGTATAAAATCAAATTAGGAAAGGGCAGGAGAAATTCTGCCTGAATTTCGGCGGCAAACGCCGAAAAACTGGCGAAGTTGATTTTTGAAAGGATGATATTATGAAGGATATATTCCTTAAGGAGAATATTGAAGAAATATTTAATTATCTTGAAGAGGGACTACATATGATAGATTCTTCTGGAAAGATTCTATACTACAATGATTTTGCTAAAAGGATAGATGGTGTTGATCCCAAAAAGGCAGTGGGAAGACACCTTATTGAAATCTATCCATCCCTGGATGAGAACACATCAACCCTTCTTACTGTTATAAGAACGGGAGAGCCCATACTTAGAAGGGAACAGACCTTTGTCAACTACAAGGGAGAAAAGATAACCACCATAAACTCATCCATTCCCATTAAGAGCAAGGGAAAGATCATGGGAGCCATTGAGATATCAAAGGATATAACCCAGGTTAGGGAGCTGTCCGAGAAGATAGTGGATCTTCAGGATAAGCTATATTCAAGCAATGACAATAAGAAGGAAGGCTCAAGAGAATCAGCTGTATATACCTTCTTTGATATAGTGGGAAATAATGATGAAATTCTAAGATTAAAGGCACTATCAAGAAAGGCAGCTCAAGGGGATGCCCCAGTACTTATTTCCGGGGATACGGGTACTGGTAAGGAATTATTCGTCCACTCCATACACAATGGTTCAAAGAGGCGTCACAACCCCTTCATAACCCAGAACTGCGCAGCCCTACCATCGAATCTTTTGGAAGGAATACTATTTGGAACCACAAAGGGAGGATTCACAGGAGCCGAGGATAGACCTGGATTATTTGAACTGGCCAATGGTGGAACCATCTTTCTTGATGAGATAAACTCCATGCCTTTGGAATTGCAGTCCAAGCTACTTAGAGTCCTACAGGATGGAAATGTGAGAAGAGTAGGTGGAACGAAAATAAAGAATGTGGATGTAAGGATCATTGCTGCAACAAACATACCTCCTGAGGATGCCGTTGAAAGAAGACAGCTTAGAAAAGACCTTTACTATAGGCTAAATGTAATTAGCTTTGATATACCACCCCTTAGGGAGAGAAAGGATGATATAGAAATCCTTTGTCATCACTTCATAGATAAGTTCAATGTAAGACTGGGAAAGAATACCAAAGGTATATCCAAGAAGGTGCTTAGTATTTTCATGGATTATCCATGGGAAGGAAATGTTAGAGAATTGGAGCATCTTATAGAGGGGATAATGAATATATACGATGTGGAAATTATTGATGTGGAGCATATTCCCCAGAAGATCAAGAAGAATCTAGCCAGAAAAACTAGAAAGAAGAATGATTTAAATCTAAATAAAATCCTTGAAGAGACGGAGAAGACATATATAGCTGAAGCCCTTAAGCAAACTGGAGGCAATATAACCCATGCAGCAGAAATATTAAGCATTCCAAGACAGACCCTTCAGTACAAAATAAGCAAATACGAAATAAAAACCCTGTAATTATTGAATTTACAGGGTTTTAAATGCAATCAACGCCGAATAATGGGCACTAAAACCTTTTCCTGATAAAAACTTAAGGAGAAACACAGGTTATTAGCCATTTTTTTAACAATCTCATCTTGGCACACAAATTGCATAGTATTATTGTTAGTAAAATTTAAGGAGGAATACTATGAAAAAAGGATGTCCATACGGAACGCACAGAGTTATTGAACCAAAGGGTGTATTGCCACAACCTGCACTTAAAATTGATAATGACATGGAAATTTACGACAATGAAATACTTATAGACGTTAAGACACTTAACGTGGACTCAGCAAGCTTTACACAGATTAAGGAGCAAGCTGGTGGAGACATAGAGAAAATCAAGGAAATCATGCTTGGAATCGTAGCTGAAAGAGGAAAGCACCAGAACCCAGTTACTGGATCAGGTGGAATGCTTATTGGAGTTATAGAAAAAATTGGACCTGCTCTTGAGGGAAAAACTGAACTTAAGGTTGGAGACAAGATTGCAACCCTAGTTTCCCTATCCTTGACACCCCTTAGAATTGATGAATTTGGTGAAATTAGAAAAGATATCGATCAGGTGGATATAAAGGGTAAGGCAATACTATTTGAATCAGGAATCTACTCAATAATTCCAGAGGATATGCCAGAAACTCTAGCACTATCAGTTCTTGATGTGGCGGGAGCTCCTGCTCAGACTGCCAAGCTGGTAAAACCTGGAGATACTGTAGTTGTTCTTGGTGGAACAGGTAAGAGTGGTATGCTTTGTCTATACGAAGCAAAGAAGAGAGCTGGAGTTACTGGAAAGGTAATATGTATTGGTAGTAGAGAAAAGACCATCCAGAGAGTAAAGGATGCAAATCTTGCAGATGAGTACATCGTTGCCGATGCTACAAATGCTGTGGAAATGATGGAAAAGGTTGCTGCTGTAACCAATGGTGAAATGGCTGATATCGTAATTAATACAGTTAATATTCCAAACACTGAGATGAGCTCAATTCTAGTAACCAAGGACGATGGAATCGTGTACTTCTTCTCAATGGCAACAAGCTTCACAAAGGCTGCCCTTGGAGCAGAAGGTGTTGGCAAGGATGTAAACATGATAGTTGGTAATGGATATACCAAAGGTCATGCAGCCATATCACTAAACCTTATGAGAGAGTCTGAGACACTTAGAAAGATTTTCACTGACCTTTACGCTTAAAAGACAAACTTAACGAAAACTTTTGAAAGGAAGATAATATATATGAGAGATTATAAGGATATACCACTATGGAAGGATGTAACTCCCCAGGAGTGGAATGACTGGAAGTGGCAGGTAAGAAACAGAGTTGCAGATGTGGAGACTCTAAAGCAGGTTATAAACCTTTCTTCTGATGAGGAAGTGGCCATAGAGGAAGTACTTAAGAAGTTTAGAGTTGGAATCACACCATACTACGCATCACTTATGGATATTGATAATCCAAAGTGTCCAGTTAGAATGCAGGCTGTTCCAACAATTATGGAAACACATCATTCATCATCTGATATGGAGGATCCATTACATGAGGATGCTGATTCCCCAGTGGAAGGCTTAACCCACAGATATCCTGACAGGGTATTATTCCTGATAACTGACCAATGCTCGATGTATTGTAGACATTGCACAAGAAGAAGATTTGCTGGTCAGCATGATATGGGTGCACCTTTAGAGAGAATTGACAAGGCAATTGAATATATAAGAAATACTCCACAGGTTAGAGATGTTCTTCTTTCAGGAGGAGATGCACTGCTTGTAAGTGATGATAGACTGGAATACATTATCAAGAAACTAAGGGAGATCCCCCATGTTGAGATCATTCGTATTGGAACAAGGACTCCAGTTGTAATGCCACAAAGGATTACTGATGATCTTGTCAACATGCTTAAGAAGTATCATCCAATCTGGTTGAATACTCACTTTAACCATCCAAAGGAAATTACACCAGAAACAATAGAAGCTTGCAGAAAAATGGCTGATGCTGGTATACCACTGGGAAATCAATCAGTTCTTCTAAGGGGAATAAACGACTGTCCTCACATTATGAAGGAACTGGTCCATGGTCTTGTTAAGATGAGAGTTAGACCTTACTACATCTATCAGTGTGACCTTTCCATGGGGATTGAACACTTTAGAACAAAGGTTTCCAAGGGAATTGAAATAATTGAAGCATTAAGAGGTCATACTTCAGGATATGCAGTTCCAACCTTCGTTGTGGATGCACCTGGAGGAGGAGGAAAGACTCCTGTAATGCCTCAGTATGTGATTTCTCAATCTCCAAACAAGATTGTACTTAGAAATTACGAGGGAATCATAACAACCTATGCAGAGCCAAATCATACTGAGGAAGAATGTCAGTGTGATACATGTCAAGGCAAGAAGAAGAGTACTTCTTCAGGAGTTGCAGAATTGATGGAAGGACCTGAAATAAAGAACCTTGAGCCAAGCTATCTTGAACGCCACGAAAGAAGCAAGAACTACAACAAATAAGGAGAGGCCATGTCTTTACTAAGCCTAATAGGGGATAAGTACAAAATAATATCCATAGTTGGGATGGGAAAGAACACAGGAAAGACTGTAACCCTTAACCAACTTATAAGTGAAGCCATAGAAGAGGGCATCCCCATAGGGATGACCTCTATTGGCCGTGATGGAGAATCATTGGATATTGTAAGCGACACTGAAAAACCTAGAATATATGCAGAGGAAGGCACCATAATTGCAACTGCCACAGGACTTCTACCCTTAGGTGATGCATCCATTGAGATTTTAAAGGTTACACCCTATAGAACCCCATTGGGAGAGGTTATCATAGGTAGGGTAAGATCTCCTGGATACATTCAGATTGCAGGACCCCAAAGTCTAAGGGATATCAGGAAAGTTTGCCTTGATATGCTAAGTCTTGGAGCCAAGTTTGCTGTAATAGATGGAGCTTTAGATAGAAAATCTTCAGCTGCTCCCACCATATCCCAGGCAACTATTCTATCCACTGGAGCTGTTATATCCAGGGACTATAACAGGGTCATAGAGGAGACAGTGCACACTGTTAACCTACTGAATCTTCCTGGGGTTGATATAAAAGATAGAGCACTATTGGAATCCCTGTTACTTGAGAATAGACTTTGTATCGTCACAAACAGTGGTGAAGTGGAGGAAATAAAGCTTGAAACTGCCCTTGGAGCAGGGCACAGAATCGGGCAGGAACTGGATGAGGATTCAAAGTATTTGATAATACCAGGTTCTCTTGTCAAGAGCACCCTGGAGGATCTAACAAGATCCACCAGGGCATACAAGGATGTTATTATAGTGGTTTCTGATGGGACCAAGATTTTCATTCCTCCAAGGGACTACCTTCATTTTGAGAGGATTGGAATAAGGATAAGGGTTATCTACCCAATAAACTTAATTGGAGTTACCATAAATCCCTACTCTCCATCTGGATATTACTTTGAACCATATGAGTTCTTGGAAAAAATGAGGACCTTTATTACTGATATACCGGTTATGGACCTGATGCTTGGAGGTGAATAGGTGTGTTTATGGATGAAAGCACAAAGTCCGCTCTGGACTTTCAATACATTATGAATCAGATCAATACCTTAACCCCCTATGGAGTGATGTTCAAGTCCAGAATGAAACCCTATGAAAGGGGTAAGGAATCAAGGCTCAAGGAGCAGCTTGATCTTGTGGAAAGCTACCTGCCCTTTATACAAAACAATCAGATCAGAAGAGAGTTCAACAATATCCTAAGTCATATAAAGGACTTGAGACAATCCATCAAGAGATCCATGGATGGATTCATCCTTACTGATGTGGAATTGTTTGAGATAAAGAACTTTCTAATGTTTCTAAGGGAACTACAGGAGTTACTTGATAAATACAATATTCCTTCCTTTCCTGAAACAAGGCTTGAGATGATAAAGAAACTGGAAATTCTACTGGATCCTGAGGATACCAAGATATCCACCTTCTATATCTATGATGCCTATTCACAGGAGTTAAGGAATATTAGAAATGAAAAGAAGGAAAAGGATAAGATTATTAAGCTTGAGAAAAAGTGGATTAAGGAAAAAGTGAAAGAAGAGCTTAACCTGGACCTTCGTCCTGATAATTCAGTGGTGGTGGTAAGGGATAACAAGGAACTTCTTAAAACCTTAAAGACCTACCCTTATCTAACCTATGTATCTGAAACCTACCTAAATATAAAGTTCACCATCCTTCCCACACAGGAGTTGATAAATGCAGAGAGGGAACTTCTTCTCCTTAGGGATAAAGAGGAAAGGGAAGAGATGAGAATCAGAGAGATGCTCTCTAAGGAAGTTGGAAAGAGAAGAAGAGAGTTATATAGAAATATGCTGGCCATAGGAAAACTGGACCTTATCCTGGCAAAGGCAAGACTGGCAGTGGATATGGATGGGGTAAAGCCTGAAATAATAAATGAGCACACCATATATATAAGGAATGGGGTACACCCGAAGATTTCCGATCTATTAAGATCAAAGGGACTTAAATTCACGCCCATATCCATGGAGTTAAAGGAAGGTGTGGTGTGCATAACTGGAGCAAATATGGGAGGAAAGACCATAAGCCTTAAGCTTATAGGACTACTTAGTGCCATGGCCCATTATGGACTATATGTACCAGCTGGAGAAATGAAGATAGGACTTAGCCTGTATATAAAGTCATCCATAGGGGATATGCAATCCACTGACAGTGGCCTATCCACCTTTGGTGGAGAGGTAAGAGTGGTAAGTGAAGCCATGAAAAGGGCCAATGAACAGGGTCTTATCCTCATAGATGAACTGGCCAGGGGAACTAATCCTGAGGAAGGATATGCCATTTCAAAGGCCATAGTTAGATACCTTATGGATAAACCAGCCATTACCCTTCTAACAACTCACTATGATAATGTGGCTGATATAAAGGGGGTCAAGCATCTACAGGTGGTTGGACTTTCTGAAATAGATATTGAGTCCATTGAGGATGAGCTAAAGACCTCCGATGGAATGGAGATAATCAATAAGTACATGGATTACAGACTTAGAGTTGTGGATGAGTCAGCTCCAATACCCAGGGATGCCTTGAACATTGCTCGCATAATGGGACTAAAGAGTGAAATACTTAAAATAGCAGAAGATATACTGGATAAGGATAAATAGAAAGGAGTGAGATTATTGTCAAAACTAAATCTTGATATGGCAAAAATAGATAGTTCAAGACAGTCAGCAAAGAACATTGCAGAAGATATTCAGGTTTTTATCGACGAGCATACTACAGTTGCCACGGAAAGAACCATAGTTAGGCTTCTTGGTGTTGATGGAGTTGATGAAATCGGGAAACCACTTCCAAATGTTGTGGTGGACAATATCAAGGAAGGAGGAGGCTTGGAAAGAGGTGCAGCATACTGGATTGGAAATGCCATGCTAAACCTTGAACTTACTCCCCAGGAGATTGCAGAAAAGATTTCAATTGGAGAAGTGGATATAACAAGACTTCCAGCTAAGGATGAAGGTGAGATCAAGGATGTAGTTCACTCCATAGCTGTAGAAACAGTGGAGAGAATTAAGGGAAACAGAAATAAAAGAGAAGAGTACATAAAGACCCTTGGGGAAGGAAAGAAACCATATCTTTATGTTATCGTAGCTACTGGAAATATCTATGAGGATATTGTTCAGGCAAAGGCTGCTGCAAAGCAAGGAGCAGATATAATTGCCGTTATAAGAACCACAGGTCAGTCATTACTTGATTATGTTCCCTACGGACCAACCACTGAAGGCTTTGGTGGAACCTATGCAACACAGGAGAACTTCAAGCTTATGAGGGCTGCTCTTGATGAGGTTGGGGAGGAAGTTGGAAGATACATTAGACTAACAAACTACTGCTCAGGACTATGCATGCCTGAAATCGCAGCCATGGGTGCTTTGGAAAGACTTGATGTTATGCTTAATGATGCCCTTTATGGAATACTATTTAGAGATATAAATATGCAAAGAACCCTGGTGGATCAGTACTTCTCAAGGGTAATCAACGGTTTTGCTGGAATCATAATAAATACTGGAGAGGATAATTACCTTACAACGGATGATGCAGTGGAAGCAGCTCACACAGTTCTTGCATCCCAGTTTATCAATGAGCAGTTTGCACTAAAGGCTGGTCTTCCAGAGGAGCAGATGGGTCTTGGTCATGCATTTGAAATGGATCCCACACTGGAGGATGGATTCCTGCTGGAGCTATCTCAGGCTCAGATGGCTAGAGAGATATTCCCCGATGCACCCCTTAAGTACATGCCTCCAACAAAGTTCATGACTGGAAACATCTACAAGGGTCATATACAAAATGCCATGTTCAATATGGTATCAATAATGACAAATCAAGGCATTCAACTTCTTGGGATGCTCACTGAGGCAATTCACACTCCCCATCTTCACGATAGATACCTTTCCATTGAAAATGCAAAATACATTTTCAATAACGCAAGACACCTTAGTGATGAAATAGAGTTCAAGGAAGGTGGAGTGATTCAAAAGAGAGCCCATGAAGTTCTAGATAAGGCAAGTGATCTTCTAACCCAGATTGAAAAGGATGGACTTTTCCAGACGATTGAGCAAGGTAAGTTTGGTGGCGTAAGAAGAATGAGAACCGGTGGAAAGGGTCTTAATGGAGTGGCTAAAAAGGATAAGGGTTACTTCAATCCATTTATCCCATTGATGCTTGGAGGTGACAAGTAATGAATGAAATAGCAAAGGTTGATCTAACAAAAGTTAAACCATATGGGGATACTCTAAATGATGGTGCAGTTCAACTTAGTTTTTCACTTCCTGTTCCCTACGGAGATGAAGCAAATGAAGCAGCAAGACAACTGGCTGCAAAGATGGGTTTTGAGGAACCAGCTGTGGTTTATTCCCATGATCTTGGAATTGGTTATACCTATTTCGTGGTCTATGGTAAGACCGTTCATAATGTGGACTACACAACAATCCAGGTCCCAAAGGTGGATGTGGATGTAATGGAGAAGGATGATATTGAGCAGTTCATTAAGGATAACATTAAGAGAAAAGTGGTTATTCTTGGAGCTTGTACAGGAACGGATGCTCACACTGTAGGTATAGATGCCATAATGAATATGAAGGGTTATGCAGGACATTACGGACTTGAAAGATATGAAGGTGTGGATGCATATAACTTAGGTTCCCAGGTTCCCAATGAGGAACTTGTGGCTAAGGCTATAGAACTTAATGCTGATGCACTACTGGTATCTCAGGTTGTAACCCAGAAGGATGTTCATATTCCAAATCTAACAGAACTGATTGAATTACTGGAAGCTGAAGGATTAAGGGATAAATTGGTGGTTGTTTGTGGAGGGCCAAGGATAAGCCACGAGCTGGCAAAGGAACTTGGTTATGATGCTGGTTTTGGATCTGGAAGCTTCGCTGAGGATGTTGC
>JAUWAD010000050.1 GCA_030602225.1 Bacillota bacterium
TACACCACCAGCTCTTAAATGGTTTCCACCAGAGAAGAAAGGATTAATTTCTGGAATTGTAGTGGGAGGTTTTGGCCTTGCAACTCTTTACATAGTACCATTAAGTAATTTTCTGCTTTCAAGATATGATGTTTTCACATCTTTTAGAATTATGGGTGTAATTTTCCTATTTATGACATTACCACTAGCACAGTTTGTAAGAAATCCTGAAAAGCCTGTTGTTTCAGAAAGCAAAATAGCAAAGCCACCAATAGAAGATAGGTCAGTTGTTGAGATGCTTAAAACAAAACAGTTCTATATGCTTTGGTTTATGTTCTTTGCTGGTGCCACTGGAGGACTTATGACAATTGGCAGTTTAAAACCTATTGTAAAGGCCATGTTAGGTGAAAGTGCTGCACTTCAGCTTGTTGCATTTGCCGCGATAGCTAATGCCCTGGGTAGACCATTGGCAGGGGTAATATCTGAAAAATTAGGAAGAGGAAAGACCATGTCTATTCTCTATGTATTACAAGCATTAGCATTATTCTTGTTTAATGGATTAAACAGCTTTGCAACAGTACTAATGGCAGCAGCTCTGATTTATTTTGCTTATGGTTCAATGTTATCTGTATATCCTTCAGCATGTGCAGATAATTATGGAACCAAGAACTTGGGACTTAATTATGGAATCATGTTCTCAGCCTGGGGCGCAGGAGGGGTGTTTGGGCCAATTCTTGGGGGTAAGATCGCTGATGCCACTGGTTCTTATGAAATGGCATTTTACGTTTCTGCAGCCATACTTATAGTAGCTGCAATAATGGGACTATTCTACAAAACAAGTCAGTATAGACATTCATATGTTGTAACTAGAAACGGTTAAATTGACATCACATTCAGAGACATCTGTGAATGATAAGCTCTTATCTAAGTAGACACTTGAAATAACAAAATTTTCAAGAATACTTAGATAGGAGTTTTTTTATGAAAAAAAATAAAATTAACATTGTCGTCTGATAATATTTTGATACCTTGAAACGCATTTAGTTTTAAGATACCAATTGCCACAAGATATTTAATTATTAAATAAATTAAGGAATCATTATTTCATAAGCTCCAAGTAATTATTCTTAGTAATGCTTTCACCATATATTATATATCCAGGTTCAATGTTAACACCATAATGAGACATTGTGAAATGAAGGTGTGGACCTGTGGAAAATCCTGTTGATCCTACAGTACCAATCAACTGACCGCGTTCCACAATATCACCATGGGAAACTAGTAGCTTTTCAAGATGGAAGTATACACTGAACAACCCCTGGCCGTGATCAATAACAATACTATTACCGGTTAATATTAAAGGCATGGATAATGTGACCCGACCGGTATTTGTTGCCAGCACACTGGAATTCAATGGAGCAGCAATATCAAGACCAGCATGTCTGTAAGTTGTGGGAGCTCCATTTACTGTTCTCGTTTCTCCAAATTCTGTGGTAAGCCTACCTTTAGTAGGTAATATAAATGGACCTGTATAGTATTTCACAGGAGATGAAACTTCTCTGGAGGGATTGAAATACTTTCTGTACTCAGCATTTGCTTCAGCTGTTCTAGTATTAGCTTCAATAGTAGGATTTACAGTCAGGTATTGAACCTTGAAATCTCTGGTAGTAATATCTATAACCTTTGTTGTGGTATGTCCCGTTTTACTATTGATGAATTTAAGAATGTATATACCAGGTTTTGTATGGTAGTTGGTAGGAATATACCCTTGAAGCACATCATTTGATGCATACCATTTAAATCCAGGGTATAAGTCTTGAACCACCGTGACATCTGAAGAACTGTTTGCATGATGGACAGTTATGTTTAACATATCCCCTTGCTGTAATTTATTTTTTGAGAAGATTACATTTATGGGTAGATAATCTTCAGGTATTATCCCCTGCTTACTCAGTAATCTATATGAAACAACAGCTGCCTCAGCACGGAGAGCATTTTTCTTAGGAGCAAAGGTTCCATCAGGATACCCTAATATAAAGCCCAGTTCCACAGAGGTAACAGCATTGTTTAAATAGGACGGAGTTACTAAATGCAAGTCTGTAAGTTTTGAACCAGATAATAATTCTCTCGATGGATCTTGAGTGCCACCTGAATTAGTGTAGGCATTGACAACTATACTTGCCATTTCTTCTCTGGAAATGTATCTATTAAGAGTAGGTTCACTCATGCTACCATACTCATACAAGCGAACAAGATTATTCTCAAGGGCTGCTTCAACATAAGGGTTACCCCAGAATTCACCATCTTCCTGATTTCTAACACTTATTCCTTGGGAGTTGACTATCAAAGAAATAAACTCTATTCTTTTAATATTATCATTTGGCTTGAAGGTGCCATCAGGATATCCATTAATGGCTTTGAAATCTATTGAGGACTGAATATATGATTTAGCCCAATGGTTATCAATATCACTTAAACTAACAGAATAAGATGGTTTTTCCATAACGAATATTAAGCTTAAGATTACGGAAATCAATAGTATCAGACATAATACTCGGCTTCTATTTCTAATTATCATAAGATGCACTCCTTTCAAGTAGCATGGAAAGTATCAATTAAATGTTAGGTATATTATATAATAAATTTCATATAATAGAATCCCCCATCTCCTAATTTGAGATGGGGAAAGGTTATCTTTTGGTTATATTAATAACAGCTTTACTTAAAGACTCAATATCCATTGATCTAAGGATAATTGCACTTTCTCCCATAGCTTCATGAAATAGAAGGGGATTAGGAGCATCATACACTATCATCTCACCATAATGCTCATATATATTTTCTCTGGAGTTAAGCAATGGATTATTTCTTGTTTTCAAACCCACAAAGGCACAATTGTACAATCTATCCAATAGTGGTTTTGGATTTCTACCAGCAACTATTTTTGCATATTGCATGTACACATCAGCATCCATTGAATAATTGATTACATCAAGACATAAACCACCTGGAGGTCTAGCATTTATTTCCAGAGCTACTAGACTGCCATCCTTCAATCTGAAAAACTCAAAATGAAAGAATCTTTCCAACAAGTTAAAAGCCTTGATAACTTTTTTCCCCATTTCTATAACATCATCAGGAATATCCTTTAGTATGTAGAAGATGGAGTCTGCTCCATAGTTTACAGTCTCCATCAAACCCAGGCCATAATGCATTGATGACATAACTGAAATATTACCATTGAAGTCTGCAATACCATCAAAAGTACATATTTCACCATCGATGAATTCCTCCATAATATAATCCACAACTGGCTTATCCTTAAAAAATGCCTCCAGTTCATTGGCATTATGCAATTTATAAGTAAAAGATGCACCAACCCCAACATCAGGTTTAATAACAACAGGATAACCTGTTACCTTTATTAACTCTAAAGCTTCTTTAATACTCTTTACTACATTTCCTTTAGCTACTTTTATACCAACACTCCTAAAAACTTCTTTCATCTGGGATTTGTGTTTTACGAATCCCACATCTTCAATCTTGAACCCTTCAACATTAAAATCCGTTCTCAGTTTTGCGTCAAGTTCAAGCCAGTGTTCATTATGGGATTCTATTCTGTGAATTTTACCATACTTAAAAGTAAAGTATGCAACTGCTCGAAATACTTCTTGGTAACTTTCCATATCTGATACTTTGTAGTATTCACTAAGGGAATTCTGCAACTGAGTTTCAAGGGTATCATAGTCAGCAGATCCAATACCTAGAACATTAACACCTTCTAATTTTAAACATATGGCGAACTGTTTAAAATTAGGTGGGAATTCTGGAGATATGAATATGTAGTTCATTTGAATTCCTCCTTATAAATTTAATAATTTATATATACCAATTTAAAGCGATAAACTAACAGAAATATTAATCAATATTCATAGGATAATAAAATGCTGGCATCTTATGTGTGAAATAGAACAGATTCATGTTATCATTAATTAAATGAAATCTGGTGTTTTTAACTCTTCATATTTTTACCAAATTAAAATTGTTTACATAATTATGTACAGTGGTAGATAATTAGTATCAACCACATTATTTTAAAATTTCAGTAGGTATAAATAGAGGGGAGCTCAGTGATGAATAAAAAGATATTAGTAATTCTAGTAGTATTGATTGGACTATTTGTTTTTTGGCAATGGGGAGGAATTGATTATTTACTAGCAAGAACAGTATTCGCACCTGATTATTCACCTGATACAGTTGAAGAAGAGCCTTTGGATGAGCAAGATGAACCGGTAGTTGAAGATGAGGAAATTCAGGAAAACATAGAAACAGAAGAAACTGTTTATATGGCAGAAGATCTTGAATATGAATTAGAGATAATAGGGGAAGGGATGGTAATCCCCTGGGAAGTACTACCATTATCAGATGGAGAATATCTAATCACTGAAAGACCGGGTAGAGTTGTGAAGCTAGGGCAAGGTGTAATATACACCGTATCAGAGGTAGAGCATACAGGTGAAGCAGGACTTTTAGGTATGGAGAAAAGTCCTGATTTTAACAATAATAATGAAATATACCTCTACTACACTTATAGTGTTGGTAATCAGCTATATAACCGAGTATCAAGGTTTATATATGATGGCAATACCCTCACCGATGAAGTATATATTTTAGATAGAATACCCGGAGCAAGATTTCATAATGGTGGAAGGATAAAGTTCGGTCCAGATGAAAAGCTCTATATAACAACTGGAGACGCTCAAGTACCCACATTATCACAGGATCTTAATTCTTTGGCAGGTAAAATACTAAGAATCAATCCTGATGGAAGTATTCCTCATGATAATCCATTTGAAGATAGCATGATATTTGCCTATGGTTTAAGAAATCCACAGGGATTGTCCTGGAACCCTAGAACTGGGGATTTATATGCCAGTGATCATGGTCCTAGTAGTCAGGATGAGATTAATCGCATATTACCAGGAAAGAACTACGGATGGCCAATTGTAACGTGCACAGAAAGTGATCCAAGATTTGAAGATCCAATTTCCTGCTACTCGCAATTTACTTTAGCACCTTCAGGAATTAGTTTTTTACCTTGGGATAATCTTAAGGAGACTTCTCTATTCGTTGCTGGTTTGCGTGGTAATATGGTTTTGAGAATTGACCTTGATGAAGAAGGGGATTTTATTAAGGAAGAGGTAATAATTAATGATCTTGGTAGGATTAGAACTATAAACTATTATGCGGATTACTTCATAATAGTTACAAACAACAGGGATGGTAGAGGAATACCAATAGAGAATGATGACAGGGTAATTAGACTAACTCCAATACTACCATAATGATTTCAAATATTGGAATCCCGGAAATTGATCTGGGATTTTTTCTTTTTCCAATGGATAAAGGATATGGAATATGATAGAATACACAGTATTATAATATTTCAAGTGAGGATATATCATGTTAAATATGGAAAGCACAAAAAGAGGAATAAAAGCTGTCACACCATTGATGCTGGGTATTATACCATTTGGTTTAATCAGTGGAATAACTGCCGCAAACACAGGGTTATCTCTTGGGATGGCATTATTAATGAGTATTGGGATATTTGCTGGAGCTTCACAATTGGCAGTCCTACAATTGGTAAGAGATAATGCTCATATGATTGTCATTATTTATACTGCTTTGATTATTAATGTTAGAATGATGCTCTATAGCTTGTCAATTTCACCTTATTTGCAAGAAATCAACAATAAATGGAAAGCAGTACTAGCCTATTCTATGACTGATCAAAGCTATGCAATATCAACGGTTCATTTCTTAAACAATCCTGATGAGGATAAAAAGGGGTTCTTCTTTGGAGCTTCCATAAGTTTATGGGTAATCTGGCAGATAAATACTGTAATTGGATATTTAATGGGTTCAGTTATACCCCAGGAATTAGGACTTGAGTTTGGAATACCATTAACATTTATAGCAGTCCTACTAAAAGGCATTGCAGGGTGGCCAGGTATAATTACTATTTTAACCAGTGGTACAATTGCAGTTCTTGCTTCAAAGCTACCTATGAATATGGGATTAATACTTGCAGCAATTGTAGGTATAGGAGTAGGAACAATATGTGAAAAATTAATGTTCAGAAAGAAGGGAGAAAACTAACCTTGAGTGATTTTAAACTTATATTAACAATACTTATTATCGGCTTAGGAACCTTCCTATTTAGATTTTCTTTTATCTACTTATATGATAAGTTCAAATTGCCTAAGTGGGTTCATCAGTCCTTAAGATATGTTCCTGCTGCTGTATTATCAGCACTAATTTTTCCCGCAATAATTATAAACGATGGTCAGATATGGGCATCATACAGTAATCCAAAGCTAATGGCTAGTATTGCAGCTGTAATTGTGGCCTGGAAGACGAAGAAGCTGTTTTTAACCATTGCAGTGGGTTTAATCATATACTGGCTTATAATATTCACTTAAACAATGAACAAAAACACATCTATGAAAGGTGTGTTTTTGTTATATTTGAAGTTGATCCTTGTGGTTAAAAAATGTTTTATACCCAAGCTGTACAAATAGTATTACAGTCAATGAAACGCTTCCCAGTATTCCAAGCATTATGGCTATCTGATATTCAATGGCTGTGATGGGAGAAGTACCTGATAATATCTGACCTGTCATCATTCCAGGCAAAAAAACTATACCCATACCAACCATGGAATTTATAGTTGGTAGTATTGCTGAATCAAAAGCATTATCGACAACCTCTTTAGACGCCATCTTGGGCGTTGCTCCAAGCATCAATGAGCCTTCTATTAAATGTTTGTTTGCTTGCATACCATCAACCAATCGATTTACACCTAGAGATATACCAGTCATGGAATTACCTATTAGCATACCTGCAATTGGGATAAAGTATTGAGGATTATACCAAGGGGATATTTGGACTATTACAAATAGAAAGAACAGTAGGCATGATACAGTACCTACTACCATGGATAATCCAATAATTTTTCTGAGGCTCTTATTAATTTTTCCCTTAGCTCTTTTTATTATATTATGTATTGCAAATGATTCCATGGCCAATAGTACAAAGATAGTGTAAACTGGTGAAGGGTTATTAAAGAGATAGACTAAAAGATACCCAGTAAGTATAAGCTGTAGAGTCATTCTTATGGAAGATATAAGAATTTCTTTTTCCCTAGAAATACCTTTAATTTTAACTATTATCATTAAAACCATTACAAAAACAAAAGCCAATACAAGTTGCCATATACTTAAATCTATAATATCATTCATTTTTTGCCTCCCTGTTATCCATACTTCCCTTACTTAGGTCAATTATTCTATCGGAATAAGATAGAGCAATTTTCTTTGAGTGAGTTATCATAATCAGTGTTTTATTGTTTTCCTTTGTATATTTTACTAAATTTTCAATTATGAATTTCTCAGTTTCCTCATCTAGTGCCGATGAAGGTTCATCTAGTAAGAAAACATCCGGGTCTAGAAGTAATATCCTGCCAAGAGCTAATCTTTGCTTTTCACCACCAGATAAGTTATCACTTAAGTCATCCAGATTCTTTTTTAGGTTGATAAAACTCAAAATACTGTAAAGATGACTATCATCAAATAGGGGTTTATCAGTAAATTTAAGTCCGATTAATAGATTATCCCTTATGGTACCTTTGAATATAGGAGATTCTTGTGGAAGCATTGTAACTTTTCGGCGTAAAGCAATAGAATCAATATTTTCTATATTTTTACCTTTATAACTTATATAACCACTATCACAGCTAATTAGCTTATTAAGTAATCGCAGCAATGTGGTTTTTCCACTGCCACTCTCACCAATTATGCTGGTTACCTTGTTATCTTCGATTTTTAGTTCTTGTATATCTAGAATATTTTTGTATTTAACATCTTTAAGATAAAACAAAATATCACTCCCTTAATCTATTCTTTAATCTCTTTAAACAACTCATATGCCTTTATCAAGGCTTCTTCAAGAATTTCATTGCCTAATTCTGTTATATTATAGTACTTTCGGATTTTGCCTTCTATTAGTTTTTCTTCTTTCTCTAATAATCCACTGGACTCCATATTATGAAGTAGGGGATATAGGGTACCTGGGCTCATATTATAACCATGTTCCATAAGCTCTTCTATCATCCAAGCTCCATAGAAAGGTTCTTTTCTAGCATGGTGTAAGATATGAATTTGAATAAAGCCTAAAAATAATTTTCTTAGAATTTTTTCTTGCATTTTCTATCACTCCTAGGGTATATTATAAATAACGCTTAACGATATCGGATAACGATATCATTATATCAAACCACGACTTTTAGCACAAGCATATTTTGGGTATTAACACTATTATTAGTTAAGAAAGGAAGATAATTTTATGATAGATGAGAACATAGCACAAGAAAATAAGGTTAACTGGAAAATATTCTTAAAGGATGTATTTATATGTTCACTGGGAGCATATGGTGGGCCAGAGGCTCATTATGGTGTTTTTACTGATCAAATGGTCGTTAAAAAGAAGTATTTAACAGAAGAAGAATTGGTTGAGTTAATAGCACTGACCGGCATATTACCTGGTCCTAGTAGCACTCAGACAATAGTAGCCATTGGTCATAAAATGGGGGGACCATTTCTGGCATTACTTACAATGTTGGTATGGGCATTACCTGTTTTAATTGCCATGACATTATTATCTTTTTTAAGTCAATTTTTAGGCTCTATGAACTTATCCCAAGATGGTTTAAGATACATTGGACCAATGGCTGTTGGATTTATAGCAGTTGCTGCCTATAGAATAGGTCGCAAAGTTGTCAAGGATAACATAACACTAACCCTTCTTTTATTCGGTGCTTTAGTAACATATTTTATTAGACAACCTTGGATTTATCCTGTGGTACTTATTTTGGGCGGTATTATAAGTATTCTGACTTCAAATGAGAAAAACTTATGGAATCATGTTAAAATCAACCCACCTTGGAAATATTTCATCGCATTTGCAGTATTTGCATTGGGAAGTATATTTTTATTGATGGTATGGGATAATAAATTGATCAGATTGTTCGAGAGTTTCTATAGGTATGGATATCTGGTAATTGGTGGAGGTCAAGTTGTGGTGCCTCTAATGTATAGTGAGTTAGTTGATGTGAATCAATATATGACAAGCCAGGAGTTTTTAACTGGATTTGGACTAGTTCAAGGTCTACCTGGACCAATGTTTAGTTTTGCTGCCTATGCTGGGGGAATGGCAGCCCGTGGTAACGGCGTGCTTTTCCAATTAGCTGGTGCTATAATAGGTGGAATTTCTATATTTTTACCTGGGTTATTGTTAATATACTTTATATATCCAATTTGGGAAAAATTAAAAGGAATAAAGGGAATAAAGGTATCACTAAAAGGTATAACTGCAGTTGCTGGAGGACTAATAGCTGTGGCGGCACTAATACTGATGCAAAGAAGTGGCTTTGTAATTGATAACTTAATAATAACAATTATGACTGTTTTGCTGCTTTTAACAAAGAAAATACCAGCACCACTTATAGTATTAGTAACAATAGGAGTTGGATTTTTAATATAATTTTTAGGAAGGATGATTGTATTGGAGAATAGGATTACTGAACTTCTTGGTATTAAATATCCAATAATTCAAGGTGCCATGGCCTTGATTTCTGATAGCACATTAGCTTCAGCAGTTAGCAATGCTGGAGGAGCTGGTATTATCGGTTCAGGGGGATATGATGCAAAATGGATAAAGAATGAAATCGTTAAAATGAGAGATTTGACAGATAAACCATTTGGAGTAAACGTGGTATTGATGGAAGAAGATAAGGAAGCAATAATAGATGTTATTTGTGATTTGAAACCTGCTTTCGCAACCTTTGGGGCTGGTAATCCCATTCCTTATATAAGAAAAGTTAAGGAAGCAGGAGTTTTAGCAATTCCAGTTGTAGCTAATCTAAAGCAAGCATTGAAGGTGGAAAAGGAAGGAGCAGATGCTATAGTCATTGAGGGATCAGAAGCTGGTGGTCATATTGGAAGACAAACCATAATGGCTCTTATGACTAATATTATCCCTAATGTATCGATACCAGTCATAGCAGCAGGAGGTATAGTCGATGATAGAGGATTTAAAGCTGCATTGACAATGGGAGCGGAAGGTGTTCAATTGGGGAGTAGATTTTTCGTGTCCCATGAATGTCCTGCCCATGAAAATGCAAAGAGGATGATAATAAATGCCACTGATACTGATTCTGTAATACTGGGACTTACAATTAAACATGATGTGAGGGGTATCAGGAATAAGTTTGCTGATGAATACTTAAATTTAGAATATAGCGAATTACCTAGAGAAAGATTATCAGGATTAATGAAAGGCGTCTACAAAAAAGCCGTGCTATTTGGAGATGTGGAAAATGGTTTTATAGAAATCGGACAAAGCCTGGATCCAATTAAATCAATCCTTAGCTGTAAGGAGATAATAGAGATGCTTACTAAATAACACAGATTGCAATTTAGAGATTAGTTGGGGATAAGTCCTAACCAATCTCTTATATTTTTAAAAAATCGTTTGAACATATGTAATTATATGTTAACGTTATACTGTAACAAGTAATTTCATCGTAAAATGGGGTGACAAAATGGAACTATGGGATATATACGATTTTGAAAGAAATATAACTGGACAAACTCTCACAAAAGGGGAAAGAACACCAAAAGACTTTTATAGATTAGTTGTTCATGCAGTGTTTTTCAATAATAAAAATGAAATGTTAATACAGCAGAGACAACCCTTCAAGGAAGGGTGGTCTAATATGTGGGATCTATCAGTGGGTGGTAGCGCTCTAAAGGGAGAAACCAGCCAGGCTGCCATCAAAAGAGAGATATTTGAAGAGTTGGGATACTTGATTTCAAGTCAAAACATAAGACCTGCAATAACTATAGGGTCAAAGGATGCATTTGACGATATATACATTATTTCTGAAGATATAATTATTTCAGACCTGAAGCTTCAGGAATCTGAAGTTCAAAGAGTAATGTGGTCCAGCAAGGAATATATATTTGACCTTATAGAAAAGGAGGAGTTCGTCCCATACAACAAAAGTTTAATTGATTTAATTTTTCATCTGAATAGCCATCCTTGGGCTTTGACTAAATTAGAAAGCAAATAAACCTTCTGATTGGAGTTGAATAGAATGGAAGAGATACTTATAGCTCCCTGTGGTATTAATTGCAAGCTTTGTATTGCCTATCAATTTAAGGAAAAGGATATAAATAAAAGAGGATTTCATAGAACATATTGTCCAGGTTGCATACCCAGAGGGAAGAACTGCTTACATATGGGTGACAGTTGTGAATTGCTCAAACATGGGAAGGTGAGATTTTGCTACGTGTGTGAGAAATATCCTTGCAAGAGACTCATTGCCTTGGACAAGAGATATAAGCTTAAGTACAATCTAAGTGTTTTAGAGAATCTGAACTACATCAGAGACAAAGGTATGGAAAAATTTCTTGAGAAAGAAGATAGAAAATGGAGATGTAATAAATGTAATGATGTAATTTGCTGTCATAATGGGTTGTGCTTAAATTGTGAGTTGGAGGTTTTTATCAAAAATAGAAGATATAGGTGGGATCACCTAAAGTAAGAATACTCGGGGAGGAGTTTAAAATGGATGAAGCAAATTATTCGATTGAAAAAATGTGGAATGAATTTGTAGAATTGCGATCAAATGAGGAAGATCTAACTAACAGCAGGTATCAGTCATGGCATTTCTGTAACAATGAAGAGGATGCAAATGAACTGGCACAGCTTGTCATTGATGGCACTAAAAGAGGCACAGCATCATTGCATCTATTGTATGAAATAGAGAAGACGTCTCTTCCAAAGGTTGGTGATTATAATATTATTACCAATTGGTATGGAGATGCACAATGTATAATTCAGGGTATAAATGTTCATGTTCTACCATTTAGTGAAATCACAGAAGAATTGGCATACATAGAAGGCGAAGGTGATAAGACTTTGGATTATTGGAGGAGGGCACACCTTAAGTTTTTCAAGGAAGAAGCAGAAAGTATAGGACTTGTTTTCAATGAAGATATGCTAATAGTGTTTGAAGAGTTCAGGAAAGTATACCCATAAATTTTGAGAGGGGATAATTTATGAGATTTTGCTGGAGCACATTAAAAGTGAAGAATATGGATGAATCATTAAAGTTTTATGTGGATATCATTGGATTAAACCTGGAAAATAGGTTTAAGCCAAATCAACAGATGGAGATAGCATTTTTAGGAAATGGCGATACAAAAATTGAGTTGATTCACTGGAAGGATTCTTCGATTACAAATATTGGGAATGACATATCTTGGGGGTTTCAAGTGGATTCCTTGGATGATTCTATAGAGGAATTATTGAGTAAAGGTATTGAAATTTGTGAAGGACCATACCAACCAAACCCTAACACAAAGTTCTTTTATATTCTTGATCCAAATGGGCTGAAGATACAAATAGTTGAACTAACTTAATAGTTTATCACCTATGGAGGGTAGAATAATGAAAAAATAGAGTGAGTCAATTAGAGAGTACCAGAAACAGGTGGAGAAAGGGGATATAGTAATAGCATATAGGTCTATAATGACTTTTATGTCCAAATTGAGGTCATACTTAGGCAAAAAATACCCCTTCTACTCAATAGGAAATCTATACATGGGATATATGGATATGACATATTTACCAATCATTCCTGTTGATTTAAAAAGAGAAAAGCTTAAAATCGCATTGGTATTTTTGCATAAGGAATGTAGATTCGAGATTTGGTTAAGTGGAGCAAACAGGGGTATACAAAGTAAATTCGTAGATAAATTTACGAATGAAGACTTGGGAAACTATACTCTTTCTAAGGTAGCACCCGGAATTGATTCAATAATTCAATGGATTGTTGTGGATGAACCTGATTTTGACAATCAGCATGATTTAATTAATATAATAGATTCTGGATTACTAACATTCATCGAGGATATATCTATATTAATAAAGAATCCTTAAAATATTAAGCATATATAATATTCTATAATCAATTAGAAATAAGGAGTGGCAATGATGAATGAAAATGACATTCTTAATATCTTAAAGAAGAGATTTCATGAGAATGAATCTAGGCACATTGATGTTTCATGGGAAGAAGTTGAGAATAGATTAATGCATAATATAGAAAAACTAAAAATCTTGATAAAAATGGAGTACACCCTAGGAGAACCAGATGTAATTGGAAAGGATGAAGTGACTGGAGAGTATATATTCTGTGATTGTTCCAAGGAAACTCCAAAATCAAGAACCAATATTTGCTATGACTTGAAAGGTGAAGAATTAAGGATAAAAAAGGAGGTATTTCCATCTGGAAATGCCATAACCATGGCACATGAAATTGGAATAGATATCTTGACTGAGGATGAGTATATATACCTTCAAAGCTTAGGTGAATTCGACACTAAAACCTCGTCATGGTTAAAAACTCCTACAGAAGTAAGGGAAAAGGGCGGAGCTATTTTTGGGGATCATAGATTTGGTCGCACATTCATTTATCACAACAGTGCTCAGTCCTTTTATAGTGTTAGAGGTTTTAGAGGAATTCTAAGAGTATAGAATATATAACAAGAGGAGGATATATGAGGAAGCTAGATAGACTTATTATGGAAATGATAGAATTTGACAAAGGAGAACCAAGAAGAATACAACACTTTTTCAAAGTTCATCAATTTGCTAGAATGATAGCTGTTTTAGAGAATGTAAGTGAGGCAGAGATGGAAATCATTGAAACTGCAGCAATAGTTCATGATATAGGAATAAAAATTGCTAAGGAGAAGTATGGAGATAGCAATGGAAAACTACAAGAAGTAGAGGGACCACCATATGCCAGAGATATGTTGGTAAACCTTGAGTATGGTGAGGAGATTGTAAATAGAGTTTGTTATCTAGTTGGTCATCATCATACCTACACTGATATTGATGGATTGGATTACCAAATACTCATAGAGGCTGACTTTCTAGTAAATCTATATGACCACAACTCCGATAAATTAACCATAAAAACCACATGCGACAAAATCTTTAAGACAAAATCTGGGACTGAAATATGTCATAAGATGTTTGGATTATAGTAAATGAAACCCCACATTAAATGTGGGGTTAAAATCTTGTTTTAAGAATTTCCATTTCATAAGAAAGTAACTCTTCAATTGTTCCTTCATCCAACTTATCCATTATTTTCTTTCTAATCTCAAGGGATTCGATTTTTCTATTTCTATCTTTGGTATTTTTTCTTAGAGAACCCCAGCTTAATTTCTTGTTCTTATGGTATAAGTCGTAATCAACGATTCGAGTACCATCTTCCAGGTATTCCAGACCAAACAGTATTTCCTTTAAAACCTCAGGATCTTCAAAGGTAAGAAATCTTACTCTATATACCTCCACACTCATCATGAATCTGGGATGATCCTTGGACCAAGACTCGCCTAGAACTAAACCTAGTTCTAATGCATCCAGAACGCTCATCATCCTATCATAGTGAAGCTTATAAGCCCCAAAGCTATCATAGATTCTTATTTCAATTTCATTCCAATCTTTTTTACCTATCCCTATGTTAAGATAATTCAGAGCTTGCATTCTCAGCTCACGTTTAATCTTGGGATAGTTTCCTTCAAATTTCAAATAGGTTGGATAGAAGTCATCCTGTTTCATATTCTTATTTAAAGGTTTTTCAGTAATACCTAAAACTGTTATATTACTACTGCTGTTTTCTGTTGATTCCTCAAATGTTCCAAATTCTCCACCTAAATCAGTTTTAATTCTACTCATAACCTTATCTAAATCACCTGTAGCTCTCATTACTAAAAGGTGTGGTCCTGGACGAATTGATTGTATTAGCTCTGAGGGCGCGTGAGTAAATAGATTACACAAAAGAGTTAGGGATTCTTCATAAATCACCATTGAGTCAATTTTTTTATATGACAGAGATTCATTATCTTCATACTCTACAAAGTGAACTGCAGTATGGTATTCTTCTGTTTTTTCATACATGGTTTCTCTATCAACTGAAATACATGTATAGTTGCTATTAAGATATTCTTGTAGTTCTTTCATGCAATTTGTCTCAACCAGTAAGGATCTGGGACCATTTCTAATAAGTGAAACCATTTAAATGCCTCCTTTATCAAAATCTCTTGGTAAGAATACTCCTTCCTCTGTAGGTAGGAGATGAATTACTAAATATTTCTACAAACACTTGTTCGACTAAGCTAGCTGTGATATACTAATATCAAGGAGCTGAGTATAATGAACCGAGCTTATAAATATAGATTATACCCAACAACTGAACAGGCTGCATTAATCAACAAAAATATTGGTTGTAGCAGATTCATCTACAATCATTTTTTAGCATTAGCTAAGATTGATGGATACCTTAACTACAATCAATATGCAAAGGCTCTTCCTTTGCTTAAAAAAGCATATCCATTTTTAAAAGAAGTGGAA
>JAUWAD010000111.1 GCA_030602225.1 Bacillota bacterium
GGAAGAAAGTATTGATTTCTGGTTGTTCTCACAATGGAATAATGAATATTCTATCATACCACAATGATCTTTATGGGTTTAATCCAGATTTTGTCCTAGGGGGGTTTCATCTTTCAATGAAGGGGAAGTTCATGGAGTCAGATGAATATATGGAACATATTAGTTCAGTATTATTAAGTACTAAGGCAAAATTTTATACAGGACACTGTACAGGATTGGAAGCATTTAGTAAACTTAAGAATATTATGGGAGATGAAATTGATTATATGTACACAGGTAAAGAAATAATACTATAAGGGGATATAATAAATGGTTGAGAAGTTAGATTTCAAAAAGAAGTATAAGAATTTGTACTTGCCTAAGCCAGTTCCATCCATAGTGGATGTCCCTGAAATTAGATTTCTAATGATAGATGGTAAGAGAAACCCAAATGATCCAGAAGGGGAGTACAATAGAGCTGTTGAAGTATTGTATGCCTTATCCTATACCATAAGTATGAGTTACAAAGGTGACTTTAAAATAAAGAATTTTTTTAACTATGTCGTACCACCATTGGAAGGTTTGTGGTGGATGGAAGATGATGATTTTTTTGACATAGAAAGGAAGGATAGACTTCTGTGGACTTCAATGATTAGGCAACCACATTTTGTTGATGAAGGTGTAATCCACTGGGCTATAAGTGAACTAAATAAGAAGAAACCCAACCTGGATACAAAGCAAGTAAGATTGTGTGATTATACAGAAGGATTATGCGTACAAATGATGCATTTAGGACATTTTGATACTGAGATTGAAACTGTTGAAAAAATAGATCGATTTGCTTACGAATCAGGATTTCAAAGTGCTATCTCTAAGGTTAGTATTGAAGGAATAGTTAAGAGACATCATGAGATATATTTAAGTGATCCAAGAAAAGCTGAACCTGAGAGGATGAAGACTATTATTAGACATCCCATAGAGTATGTATAAGAGATATTAATTAGGTGGAAATAAAAATAAAATATATAATTAGATAACCATCTAATTATATATTGACATCGATATAATTCTAATATATTATATAGTTATCTAATATAAAGGAGATAATTATATGGAAATTTTAAGGAATAGAAACTTTAGAAAGCTAATGATTGGCAAGGCAATGTCAATTATTGGTAGCAATCTACAGCAATTTGCTCTTTCATTATATGTATTTGCCCTTACAGGTTCTGCAACAATATTCGCATCCATGTTGGCAGTATCCACACTTCCAAGAATACTACTAGCACCCATTGCAGGTGTGTTTGGAGACTGGTTTGATAGAAAGAAGACCATTATAAGATTAGATTTATTGAATGGATTTATCATTGGTTTATATGCTATCTATTTTTACATTAATAATGGATTGTCATTAACTAGCATTTACATTTTGGTAATTCTTTTAGAGATTGTTGAAATATTCTTTGGCAGTGCCATGGGAGCGGTTGTTCCAAGTATAGTTGAGAAGGAGCAGTTGTTCCAAGCTAATAGTGTTAGGACTATGATAGGAAGTATGGCAAATATTATTTCGCCAATTATTGCATCATCTCTATACGGATTTTTTGGTCTTCAGGTTATATTAGTTGTCAATTCCATAAGTTTTGTATTATCTGCATTACTGGAATTAACCATTGATATACCAAAATACAATAAGGAACCTGAAAAAGTCGACTTCAAACATTTCAGAAGGGATTTTACAGATGGTATAAATCTATTAAAGGAACAGAAATTACTATTGAACATAATTGCATTTGGTGTATTTTTGAACTTTTCTTTAGGTCCTTTACTAAGTGTAGGTTTAATATTTATAGTAATAGATCTACTGGGAGCAACGGAGGTTCAGTATGGTATGATCTCTGCCATATTTGCATCTTCATTACTACTTTCTCCAATATTGTTTGGAAAAAAAGCTCAAAAGATAGATATAGGGAAATTACTAATAATGAATTTTTTCATTATTGGAGGTTTGGTCCTTGTCCTATCCTACTTTACAACTAACACATTTGTTGGTTTGTTTAGTAGCAATTTTATGCCAATGGCTTTTATAACCGGGTTAATGTTCTTAACAGGGTTGTTGGTTACTATAGTTAATATTTCATTGGGGACAATGTTTCAAACAATCGTTCCAAGGGAATTTTTAGGTAGAGTGGGTTCAGTAATGGATCTTGGATTAATGGCATCAATCCCCATCGGGCAAATACTATTTGGGATTATACTTGATATTTTCTCACCTGCCTTTGCAGTTTTACTTGTTGGGATAATAGTATTGGCAGCAACACTTTACTTCAAGAAGCCATTTCTTGGCATAGATAAGGAGGAAGATAAATGCAGTTTAAATTCTATCCAACCGAAAGCAGAATAATTGACTTACTTGGATTTCCAGAGTGTATTGAATTTGGTAAAGCACATAGAGAAGAATTAGAGAACAATAATTATAGTGATCTTCTACCAGAGGATAATCTAAAACTATTTAAGGATATGGAGGAAGTATTAAAGCCATATGAAGTTAGAATTTATAAGTTTTACTTTGAAGAGTGTAGTATACCAAGACTCTTAAGTAGACATTACTCTCCATTTGGTTATATTAGTTCAGAAGATTACCTTGCATTCATTCAAAGCTTGGATGAAGATAAGCTAAGAAGAAGCTTTATCTCTAAGCTATATGATATAGAATATGATAATACTACCATTGATGAAGAGATTCTAAATGACTTAGCCAATAATACTGGAAAGCAAATAGACTTTCTTGAGAAGTTGCAATTATCGGATGATGAGAAGTGGAAGCTTTCAAAAATTCTTAGACAGCCAAAAGAAATGATTTTAGAGTGGTCCATGTTGATTAAGGAATTGGAACCTTTATTTAATAAATTCTATAATACTAAGGAAGCTGAAATAATTACCTTGGGAAATAGAATGGTGGAGGAATTGAATAAATCCAATGGAGATGCCATATCAGAAATGAGCAATAATCTTGTAAAAAGGGACCTTCTACCAAATGGTAATATTCTAATATCATTAATCAATGCATATTCAATAGAACTCAATACCACATCAAATGTTGAATATATTAAGTGGGGCCTATATATTGAAGACCTGATTGAGAGTATAAAAGATGCTCAGGAAAATGCCATTAGAGAAAGAGTGATTTTATTCAAAAATCTTGGGGATAAGACAAGGTATGAGGTTGTTAGACTTATTGGAAAAGGAGTAGAGTCGTCTAAGGAAATAGCTGAAATTCTAGGTGTTTCACAAGCTACCATATCATACCATATCAGTAATTTAACTGCCAGTAAGATAATTGAATTGGAAAAAAATGAGGGGAAGTATAATTACAGGGTTAATTTGGATTTCCTTAAGGAAGTTTATGAACTTATGATAGAGGATTTCACAAATGGAAGACAGAATTTATGAATTTAGTGCTGTAATTAAGAAAGTGGAAGATATGGATGGTGCATATATTGAAATACCCTGTAAAGATGAAGACGCCATGTCATATTATAGGAATCAGAAAGGATATTCAAGCTAAGACAGATAAGCAACCTGGTGATACTATTGAAGTTATTTTAAAACAGCGAGGGCGCGAAAAAAGATAAAAATTTAACAATTAGTAGTTATTTTGTGTTTCTATGGGTATAAAAATAATAATCCATAGAAAGGTGATGAAAGCTATGAAAGTTCAAGTCAAGCTGTTTGCCACCTTCAGGAACGGACGGTGGAAAATGCAGGAATTTGAGTACCCACACGATATTCCAGTATCCACAGTACTGAAAGACCTATCATTGTCTGAAGAAGATGTTGGTATGGTTTTGGTGAACGGAATTCACAAAAATCCTAAAAGCCAGTTACATGATCATGATGTTTTAGCCCTGCTACCACAGTATAAGCCAAGTAAACATTAAGGCTAACATCATTGGAATAAAGAAATCCTTTATCCCTAAAAGTTATTAATGAGTACAGGTCTTTAAGATTTGTACTCTTTTTTTAATTATATAGCAACATGGAGTTTGTCAAATAGTGGGTAAATATATAGTGAAGATTGACATTTTATTAATGATGTAGTGGGCGAAATCTTCCAATGCTATAGGGGAGATGTTATTATGAAAGATCAATCAATACTAGGGAAGACTATTTCCGGAGTAATCATTGTGGCAGGAGGATTCTTATTATTTAATCTAGGATTTATTCTAGCAGCATTTATTATCAATGGCTCAATAAAACTAATGGGCTTATCAGAAGATGCTTCCCCCCCATTATTATCCATGTTAATTTTTGTTGGGTTAGTGATATTCATTTTTTGGAGGGTCTTAAAATCTAATATAAATCATACACTTAAGGCAACTTTCTATTCCCTTGTTCTAATGATGTTTCTTGTACTTTTGGGAATTATCCTATATGAATTACCTAAGTATATGGTCCTTGGAATTGGAGGAATGTTCATAGGCATGATAAGTTATATAATGTTTAGGAATAAGTTTCCTTGGCAATACTATTTCGCTACTTTGTATGTTAGCATTTTAGGAGTATACATTGTGCTAAAAGATATAGATATATAGTTTAGGGAGGTTTTTAATATGAAATTATTGCCAGTGTCAAAATCAGGTAAAGCAGCATTGTTATTTACAGTAGTAGGTGTATCAATACTCGTCATCTTCTTCATATTCATGGCACTGGGTTATGTAAGCTTTGATGAAGGACACTGGTGGGATCTGGTAGTAGGAATAGTAGCACCACTATCAGTAGCCGTATTAATTACTGGTGTCGTTGCTATTAGAAAGGATAGGACTTTTTTAGTTTATTTATCTTTACTTATTGGTGTTCTATCAGTGGTATTCTTATTAACCCATAGTTTATTCATATCAGACTAGTATACGAAAACTAGGTAGATTATTGACTACCTAGTTTTTAATTTGAGATAAGTATAGGTATTTTTACTTATCTCAAGGGTATATAATAGTCTATACAAAATTAAATAATTAGAAGTGTAA
>JAUWAD010000134.1 GCA_030602225.1 Bacillota bacterium
TACAATTTGAATCAACACACCTTAGACAACTTACACATTCAGGTGGCATTTGCGGATTTTCTCCAGACTTTAATTCAACAACACAATCCCTTAGACAGTAATTACAACCTTCACATTTTGCATCAGTCCTGATACTATGTATCCCTATTGCAGATACAAGACTTTGATATGATCCCAAGGGACAAAGAAATCTACAAAAGAGTCTCTTTGTAAATAGGGATACTATAGCAATAATCACTAAAACAATAGTCCCTATTAGGGTAATATTTCCCGATAGAAGATTTAATAGTCCTAACCAAGGTGAAAATGGAGCCAATCTATATCCAAAACCAATCACACTTAGAAAGATAACCAATATAAGGAATATGTATTTTATAAGGTCTAAGCCTTTTGTGTTCAATATTTTAATCTGACTTAGTTTCAACTTTATTCCTATATGGTTAAATAAATCCTGAATAGAACCAATAGGACAGATATTACCACAGACAAATCTCCCCCCTATAAGGGATAACACGGTAATGGCAACTGATAGGGAAATGCCCTTTGTTACTCCTCTCCACCTATATGATACATCTGTGAAGAAACCCTTCAGATGGCTCCATCCACCATAGGGATTTAAATCAGAGGGAGATACTAGCCTAAGGTCTAATATCCCCTTTAAGTACATGGCATATAGTATGGAGCTCATTAATATGAATATGAAAGTAAATAACTGCAAAGTTACGCTTTTTCTAATCCTCATACTTTTCAATCCTCAGTAAGTAATTCATCTTCTTTACCTCCCCCACATATAAGGAGGTGGTGTCTCCTTCTGGTACCAGATATCCATTTTGCATATCCTTCATGGTGATAATAACCGAATTTCCCAATGAATCAACTGCCTTAAACCTACTATCTCCCGTCCATCTCATGCCAGCTGTTAATAGAACATCCTCCAGTAATAAGCCCTTGCCTTCTGTGTATTCCTTAGCTCTCACCACCTGAGCCATCGTGTCAGGAAAAATTACAGCATCCTTTGTGGTGGAAAAGTGAGTCATGAACTTTACATTCATTCCCAGTTTGAAATTAGGAGCAATGTTCATTGGGGCATTTTCACCCTCATACTTTATAAAGTATCTTTGTCTGACCAAGGATATGGTCTCATTCTTAGATAAGCCGTCATTGGCAACCATGGTGAAGAATCCCTTATCATCTATTTCATCAAACTTTCTAAGAATCTTTCCTATCTCCACGGACTTATCCTTGCTTCCATAGTACTCATAAAGGTATGGTTCAATATCCTCAATCAGCGGATGGAATAAATGTACTTTGGTTATATCCTTAGGTGTAATCTCCTGGTATAAATCAATGCTAGAGACCATCTTCACCCAATAGGGACCAAGTTCCAAAGGAAGAACAGTTCTAACAGGTTTTTCATCCTCAGGAAGAAGTTTACCATCCACTTCCCATGCTAAGATTACATCCCCCACCTGGAGCTTATCTCCATCCACTAAAGTGTAATATCCATCCCTACCTGTTATACCAATCCCCTGGTAATCACTTAAGTCAACTCCTTTTGCCATCAAGATATCCCTTAATGTAGGTCCTTTAACCCTCATCTTCACCTGGGTTCCTGTTGTATTTATTAGTGTAGCTTCCATCTGAATCTGATTATATTCCTTGATGGTTTCAGTATTTATCCTGACACTCCCATTCTCCCAATTGATCACAAAACTGTTGGAATCCCTTTGCCACATCTCCTGGGGAACCACATCAGCCACCCTGTCCATCTGAATTCCAAAATTCTTGTATTGATAGGCTCCAATAGCTGCATTTACTGCATTTACAACAGCCTGAGAACTTACAGTAGCTCCTGTAACCTGAACTATATCCTCTTCATTTTCCTTATCCAAAACCACTAAGTTTAGGTACTTAGAAGCCCTTATATCACTAAATCGACTTAGAAACCAATCACTTTCAATATGGCCAGCATAACTTGGTGTTTCTTCATGCTCCAGTACCTGGATACCCATAAGTCTATTATCATCCAGGGAAGCTAATACAATTATTGGGCCATTGTAGCCTACACAACTTACCACAAATGCCTTCGGTTCACCATCCACAAGATAGGCTCTTTGAACAGCAGGTAGATTAAGGGATATGAATATATCATCTGATATATCCTTAACTAACTGAATGTTCTTTGCTTCAGGAAATAGTTCCCTCACCTTCTGTTCTTCCACTGAAGCAGTGTTATTAAGATTAAATAGTACCATTACCACCAACGCTGTAAGGACTAGAATGATTATGTGCTTTTTCTTATTTCTCATAAGTATCTACTCCACTATTATTCTATGGATATCTGAAACCCAATTTGGCTTATTTACATCTCCAGGCTCTTTCTGTCCTATTACCAGTTTGTATGGGGGTCTTTTATTTACATCATAATCTACTCCATTTTCCTGCCATGCAATTATAATTGGCAGCATCTTTGATTGATCTGTTTCATCAATATAGTCTTGTCTCTTAACTTGTGATACTGAAAGGCTGATTTCATAACCATCGGCTGCTATTATTCTTACAGTTGCTGCATCATCCTGAATATCTGCCACCTCAGTTAACAGTCCCCAAAGCTTTATACCTTTGAAATTGGTATGTCCTGTGGTTCCAAAGCTGTTTAATGAGTAGTAGTCATTGGTATACCCCAACTTAACCAACTCCTTAAGTTGCTCCAAACCTAAAGTTATAGGCTTTGATACTTTCCCTTCAATCTTTATTGCAAATCCCTCTACAGCTTCT
>JAUWAD010000131.1 GCA_030602225.1 Bacillota bacterium
TTAAAACCCATTCTTATCTCATCTTCATGAGTATATGTAAGGGGTTTGAATAATTTCTTTCTACAAAGCATCTTATCTTCCATTTCTCTTTCGTATGGGATAACATTGCTTACAGAAATGTACTCAGCCCAGACACTCCCAGCAAAACTTCTTAATCTTGAAAGGTCATCTGCATTGTCCTTTGTCACAACAAAGGCAATTCCCAGTTGTATCTTTCTATCCTTTTTCTGATTGATCCTCTTAAATAATTTAAGACTGTTATAAACTTTATAGAAGTCTCCACCCTCCCTGATTCTATTATAATTATCTGTATCCATTGAATCCACTGAAACCCATAACCTGCTCAGGTTAGACTGGAATAGTTTTTCAATTGTATCTTCATTTAGCATGGTTCCATTTGTAGTCATCTCTGTTTTGATTCCTTTATCACTTATGCTTTTTATCATGGAATAAATATCTGGATGGAACATGGGCTCGCCAAAACCACCAAACATGACAGAACTTACACTTGGTATACCATCCAGATCCTGTAGAAATTTATTGAATGTATTCATATCCATTCCACCAGGTTTTTCTTCCCAGTTATTTCTAATACAGGTTATGCAATTTAAGTTACATAAAGATGTAGGTTCAATATATATCCTTGATATGGAGTGAATGGATGGAATCATTATTATTTTTCCACCTTCCTCATATATTATATATTCCTTGTGCTTGTCTATGGAATAATTCTTTAGCACCATATCACTTATGTTAATATTTCCCTTTTCATCTCTCTTTAATATCTGACCCTTCTTCATAATTTCCTCCTAGCAGGAGATTATTTCACAACAACCACCTTATCATATGTTATATCCTTAATACTCTTACATCCAGTCATAAGCATTGTATCCTTCAGTTCAGCTATTAACTTATTGGCATAAAGCTCTACTCCATCAATACCACCACCAAAGGCCATAATGGTAAAGGTTCTGCCGATAAGTACTCCATCAGCTCCCAAGGCTAATGCTTTAAATACATCTGCCCCAGTTCTTATTCCACCATCAACAAATATCTTCACTCTATCACCAACAGCAAGACTTATGGAATGTAGGACTTCACATGTTGCCAATGTATTATCAAGGCATCTACCTCCATGATTTGAAACCACTATTCCATAACAACCTGAATCAGCGGCTTTTATTGCGCCTTCCACAGACATTACTCCCTTTATGATAAAAGGCAAATCCGTTGATTGAACAATCTCTCTAAAATCATCCACAGTCTTAGAGTAGACTGGTTTCCCTGATTTTGCCAGATGAGTCAAACCGGCAGAGTCTATATCCATGGCAAATGCAGGAACATTCAAATCTTCAATAATTCTTATTTTATTAATGACATTTTCCTGCTTCCAAGGTTTTAAAGTTGGTATTGCCATACCTTTTACATCTGCTATGGCTGCGAGAGGAGCATTAAAATAATCATCATTGGCTCCATCTCCTGTAAATGCAGCTATCCCTGCTGCAACAGCTCCTTTGACCACTCTATCTGTGTACTCAGCTTCAGTGATTAAATTCTTGTAATTTACATCCATTCCACCAATCGGGGCGACAAATATTGGAGCAGCAAAATCATGGCCAAAGAACTCAACTTCTGTATCCTGATCACCATGTTCATAGATTGTATCCATGACTACTTTCACCCTTGTAAGAAAGTCATAGTTTCTTATAAAGCTATTTCCCGTACCCTTTCCACCAACCCCTGGAACCTGTCCTCTACAAGCAACTCCATTACATTCTCTACACACTAGACAAGTTGGTGTAAGTATCTCTTTTGCTACTTCTCTTATTTGATTATAGTCCATTCCATCGCCTCCAAATAAATAGTCATAATCTACTTTAACTCATTATATCAAAAGAATCTTTAGTATGACATAAAAAAGAAGAGGAAAATTATTCCTCTTCTAAACACACTTTTAATCATCTTCCTCAAACTCAAGTACTTTGCCTGTATAAGCATCTATCTCTATTTCATATTCCTTACCATCTTTAGAAATCTCAATTTCAAACTCATCATCATCTTCCTCAAACTCAGTGATGGTTCCATTAACTAAACTTAAAGCTATTCTTCTTGCTTCATCTGCAGTTATTCTACTTCTTGGTAGATTTGCACTATCATCATCGTCATCTTCTCTTTCAAATTCTGTAATTTCTCCTGTATAAGCATCTATTTCTATTTCATACTTTGTTCCATCTTTTCGAATTTCAATCTCATACTCTATGTCATCATCGTCGTCATCATAGTCATCCAATTCAAACTTTATAATCTCCCCATTTACCTGAGCTAAAGCAATTCTTCTTGCTTCATCAGCACTTATCATTGCACCAACTGATCTAGAACTACCACCATCATCAATTTCAAATTCGGTGATTACTCCAGAATAAGCATCAATCTCCATTTCATACTTGATTCCATCTTTTCTTATGTGAACTTCATATTCTATGTCATCATCGTCGTCATCATCATCCAGCTCAAACTTTATTATTTCTCCATTTACCTTAGCTAGAGCTATTCTTCTTGCTTCATCTGCACTTATGGTTGTACCTACTTGTCTAGAACTACTATCATCATCTCTTTTAAATTCTTTTACCCTTCCAGTGTATGCATCGATTTCTATCTCATACTTTACTCCATCTTTGATGATATCAATTTCATACTCTGGGGTATCATCATCCCTCAAATCATCAAGCTCTATCTTGACTATTTCTCCATTCACTTGAGCCAAGGCTATTTTGCTTGCTTGCTCCTTTGAAATAAATATGTTTGTACTTATTGATTTATCAAGATTTCCAGCAACAACTAGAAATAGCTTTTGTGTATCAATATTATTGTCCTTAGAGTACTTAATCAATTGCTTAAGGGACATATTCGACAACTCATCCACACTAAGGTCTGCTCCAAGGGATGAAAGTCTATCCACCACCACTTCCTTTCCAGAGATGTGATCATTACCTAAACCCCTTTCTATTGCCTGGTTTAGAATAGTCGCTTCTATCTGTTTGTTCTCTAGGAAAGCACTAATTGCTCTATTAACTCTTTGTAGAAGCTCACTATCAACGCTATCATCCTTTACTGATATCATAACTATGTTGTCATCTCCACCTCTTATGTGACCTGTTAGAATCATTAGATCCACCAAATCACTAACTACACTTTCCAGTTTTTTCTCTCTGGGG
>JAUWAD010000137.1 GCA_030602225.1 Bacillota bacterium
TGTTATTTAGGTAAAGTGCCTAAATGAAAAACCACAGCAGGGCTGTGGTTTATGTTTTAAAATATGATTTTTTTATTTTCTGTAGAGCATTACTTAATAACATAGTATCCCCACTTCTAAATTAATAGTTAAATTATATCATACTAAAAAGGATTAATCACTATTATTTTTTTGGTCCTGATGAACTATCCCTTACCATTAGCTGAACTGGTAGTTCTATTGCCTGATCTTCTAGTTTTTCGCCCTTTAGTACTTTAAGAATTCGTCTTATGGCTACTGCTCCGATGTCGTAATAAGGTTCCTTAATGGTTGTCAGCTTAGGTCTGTAGACAGATGCCTGGGAAATATCTCCATATCCAATAACGGATATGTCATCTGGAACCTTAATATTATTATCATATAGATAATTAATAAGACCAATGGCTATTTCATCCTCGCAGCAGAATATTGCAGTTATCTCTTCCTTTATAAGCTTATCAAGAATTCTCTCTCCAAGGGCATATCCATCATTTATACCATGACCATCCACCTCAAAGATATTCTTCTTTTCTCCAATCTGATTCATAAATGTTGAGTATCCAAGTATTTTGTGCTTTTCAATGGTTAAGTCAATATCCTTTTCCTGGGTTACATAGGCGATTTTTCTATGTCCTTCATCAATGAGATACTTCATTACCTTCTCTGATGCATCCAGATTGTTAATCTTTACCGTTGGGCTCTCCAATACGTTATAGTACTTATTCAAATATACAAAAGGTATTTTAGACATGTTCAAATGAGCAAGAACCTCTGGATTCAATATTTCAGATACAATCAATATGCCTGCAACCTGCTTTTGCATCAACAATTGAACGAATCTTATCTCAGCTTCCTTGTCTGAGTAGCTGCTTAACAGTAGAATATCGTAGTTATACATTCTACCAACTTCTTCAACTCCTCGAATAATCTGAGCAACATAGGAACTTCCAATATCATCTACAATAATTCCCACGATATTTGACTTTTTAGTCACCAGACTTCTTGCAACCTCATTAGGCTGATATCCCAACTCATCAATTGCTGCCAATACCCTTCTTCTAGCTTCAGGACTAACTGGCTTGGAATCATTGATAACCCTGGAAACCGTAGATATTGAAACCTCAGCTAGCCTTGCTACATCTTTTATTGTTACTGCCATAAAACCCCTCCTCTGCTAGCTATTTAAATTAGCTATACTATATTATACAAGATTCCCTGAAAATACACTACTTAAAACTTCAACATAGTTTAAATCCCTTTTAGTAAATTCCTTAACCAATAGAGGCACACTGACCTTTAGAAGGCCTATAACCTTACCATTTTTCATTAATGGAGCAATCAATACGGAATCAAAATCCTTGTGTTTAAAGCTACCACCACTGGTTTTATCAGTGGTCCAGTCTATAAAGTACCTACCTCTCTTGGTTCCAAGAATAAACTCTATATCCTCCTGGTTTATAATTAGCTTTCTGCTTCCCTCAAGATGAACTATTGCTTTTACATATTGTCTAGATTCACCTTCATTTCCCAATAGTGAAAGAATGGTGTTATATCCACTAACCCCTTCTATTACCTTGTTAAGGAAAAAGTCAACTTTTGATTCGAATGATTGTTCCTTTCTTATTATGGTTGCCACCTCAATTAGTGATGACAATCTCTTTGTGTCCTTTATTATAGTATCCAGGTTAATGTCTATTAACTGATCATCCAGATCCTGAATTCTACTCATCCCTTCATTCCAGGCAATTACCTTGTTTCTACCAAGGACTTCCTTTGCATAGTAAAGAGCCTGGTCTGCCTTTTCAATAAGCTCTTCCTTTTCGATGCTGTGATGAGGGAAGTTTGAAATTCCAATGGAAATGGTAATCCTATCCTTTATCATTGGATGGGATATTTCACTTACCCTGTTCCTTATCTTTTGAGCCACCTCATAAGCATCATCAGGAGAAATATCAACTAGAATCGCTATAAACTCCTCCCCGCCGTATCTTCCAATGTAATCTGTATCCCTGACAGATTCTCTTATGGTCTTTCCTATGGCAGTTAGAACACTATCTCCTACAATATGTCCATAGGTATCATTTATGTTCTTGAATCTGTCAATATCCATCATCAGTACCGAAAATTCATAGTTGGTATTAGAATAATCCTGGAGCAATTCAACGAATCTCTCCTCTATTACATCCCTCATAAGTAGACCAGTTGTGGTATCAATGCTTGAAGTCTTATGAAGCTTCATACCTTCCACATTAATAAGGATTATACTTATAAGTTTAATTATCTTATCCACTGTTTCATCATTAAATCTATTAATGTAGCTGTTGGTATCCAGATATAGGTAACCTTTTATCTTACTTCTCTGACTGGTGTGTTTTCTTCTTTCCTTCATAATGTTGGATCTGTCAATGCCTTTATACATCAGTGGGATTGCAATAATTCCGATTGTATCAGTATCAGAAAATCCATCAAAGGAGTTAAAATCCTTATTACCTTCTCTTCTTATATGGAAGAAGTAATCATTATTTGCTATTTCAGCCTCAATTACTTTGCTAACTTGAAAATCATTGGGAAACTCACCAATTTTAAGGTTTAGGTCTTCCCCTTCCTTTCCTGATGAAAACAATCTTACCAAGCTCCTTTTAGC
>JAUWAD010000126.1 GCA_030602225.1 Bacillota bacterium
TTTTAAATGAGTAAGAACAATAAGCTTGCAGTTATTATAATTCTATTACTAGCAGTTGCGTTTCTATCTTCCATTTACTTAAACCAGGATGATACACAAAAAAGAAAAGAACTTTTATCCCAAGCAAAAATTGAGGTTCTAAAAGGTGATGAAAGTACTGAGATCTCTCTTAGTGATATTGAAAATGTTGGAGAAGAAACATTTGTGGGTGTTTTTGATTCTTCCACATCCTCAAGGAGTGAGCATGAATATACTGGGATAGAGCTTAAGGATTTGGTAATGAGTATATTTGGGGATGTGAAGGATAAAAAGGCAATCATAATACATGGGGCAGATGGCTTCTCCGTAGCCTATTCCATGGAAGAGGTTCTTTTAGATAAGAATATATACTTAGTTTATATGGAGGATGGGAAATACCTTGGTGGAAGAGAATCAGGAGGAATGGGTCCTTATGAGACAATAATCGTTTCTGATACCTTTAGCAACAGAAGATGTAAGTGGGTTGTTAAGATTGAGGTGATGGAATGATAGCAATCACCGTTAGAAATCTAGGGTTTAAATATGAAAAGGCAGATCATTGGATCCTAAATGATTTAAGTATGGATATAAATAAGGGGGAAATTACAGCTATTACTGGAGGTAACGGTTGTGGTAAAACCACCTTATTAAGATGCATCAGAGGATTGACTCCAAATATCTATAAAGGCAAACTAGTTGGAGATATAAATATTTTGGGAAAGGACTTAAAAGAAATGGACTCACTCCAATTGGTAAAGACAATAGGTATTGTTTTTCAAAATCCAGAGACCCAATTGTTTTCATCAACTGTTGAGGATGAACTGATTTTTGGGGCTGAAAATCTTTGCATAGAAAAGGATGAAATAGAAAAAAGACTTAAGGAAATACTAACTTTAACTGGCATAGAAGATTTAAGATTACAAAACCCCGGAAAACTTTCTGGGGGAGAACAGCAACTTGTTGCTATTGCTTCAGTTTTAATGATGGATCCTGAAATACTACTTCTTGATGAAGTTATGAGTTGGGTTGATAAGAACAACAGGATTAAAATAAAGAGTATATTAACTGACTTAAAGAACAAGGGAAAGACAATAGTGATGGTTGATCATATTGATGAAAACATTGAATTTGCAGATAGGATAATAAAAATATAGAGGTATATCATGGATGATAAGTTTATAAGTTTAGAAAGTGTTAGTTTTTCATATAAGAAGGGAAAAATGGTGTTTAAAGATTTTTCTCTTTCTTTAGATAGAAATTCCATATCAATTATCCTAGGAGAAAATGGCAGTGGAAAAACCACTTTGACTAAGCTTATTATGGGTATTCTAAGTCCACAAAAGGGAGAAATATTCATAGAGGGTAAATCCAACCAAGGTGTATCCCTAGGTGAGATGGGTAAATCCATTGGCTATTTATTTCAAAATCCAGATCACCAAATATTTGGATCGTCCGTTATGGAGCAATTAACCTGGAGCAGCAGTCTAGTATCTAACGATAATGAGAATTACCATGAAAAAGCCAAATATCTGTTAAAGGAATTTGGCATAGAAAACATTAAAGATACATATCCTTTTTATCTAAGCATGGGAGAAAAAAGAATACTGGCCATTGCTTCAGTGATGATGAGAGATGTAAAATACCTGATATTTGATGAGCCCACATCATCCCTTGATTCAAATAGAGAAGAAGTACTGGTGAATATGCTCCTTAATCTTAAACAGAGAGGGATTGGAGCTTTGGTTATAACCCATGACTATGATTTTTCAAAAAGAATAGGTCAAAGGATCATACATCTAGAAGATGGGAGGATCGAGGATGAACTTATTTAGAAGGCTTGATCCTAGAAGCAAGATATTTTATGTAGGTGTAGTTTCCACCGCTGCAGTAGTATTTGACAGTCTAGTATATCTATCAATACTTTTAGTAGTATCATTTGCAGTTTTGTATCTTTGTGGAGGTAGTGGTATTGGCACATTATATAGACTTAGAAAAATCCTATATCTGTTAGTGGGGATTGCCATTGTTCAGAGCATATTTACAAGTGAAGGGACTCCAATAATAACCATTGGAAGCATTCGAATACTTACAGACTATGGAGTATTTAGAGGATTACAGTTTTTGATTAGACTTTCAGTTATTATTGTCTCCTCATCAATATTATTGACCAGTACAAATAGGGACTTAACCCAGGGATTATTACAACTTAAGATACCATATGAGATAGTATTTATGTTATTAATTGCAGGGAAATTTCTACCTCTGTTAAGGGATGAGTTTAATAATAAGGTTATTGCCATGGAATTAAGTGGTGTTGATTTCAAGAAGATTGGATTTAAAAAGAAGTTAACTGCATATAAGTATCTTCTCTTGCCAGTAACAGTTAATTCTCTATTAAAATCAAAGGAAATGGCCATTTCAATGGAAGTTAGAGGTTTTAGAGCTATGGATAGAAGAAGCAGTTATAGAGAATTGAAATTTGAAAAGATAGACCTAGCGTTTATCATTTCATCCATGATTTTCATTACAGGATTATTCATTATTAGATAGAATATGGAGGTGGTAATGTGAGAGTTATTTCTGTAGTAGGATTATCCAAATCTGGCAAAACAACAACAATTGAGGAGATCATCAAAGAACTGAAGAGAAGAAATTATTCAGTTGGGACTATAAAGGAAATCCATTTTCATGGATTTAAAATGGATGTGGAAGGAACAAATACCCATAGACACAGGATGGCTGGTGCTGGTACGGTGACGGCAAGGGGAGATTCTGAGACTGATATAATGTATGATCATAAGTTGGATGTAAATACAATCCTTTCCTATTATGCAGAGGATTTTGTAATAATGGAAGGAGTTAGAGATACTTCGGCACCTAAGATTATTACAGCATCTGATGAGGAAGGTATAGAAGCTAAATGGGATGACACAGTTTTTGCAATCTCTGGAGTAATATCTACTAGTCTAAAGGAGTATAAAAACCTTCCGGTAATAGATGGTTTAACTAGGATAGAAGAACTGGTGGATTTAATAGAGAAAGTTGCTATGAGCCCACTTCCTGATGTGGATAGGGACTGCTGTAGTGTTTGTGGCTATTCATGCACGGAGCTAAGTGAAAGAATATTAAAGGGTATTTCCAAAAGGGAGGATTGTGTCATAGATGATTTGAGCACTACCCTTACCATAAATGGCAAGAAGATATATATGGTACCATTTGTGGAGAAAATCCTAAGAAATACAATATTAGGCGTGGCAAAGGAACTAAAGGGATATTCCCATAAGGGAGAGATAAGCATATGTATCAAGAGATAGAGTTAATCAGTAAGAGAAATAGAGTGCTTAGAATTAAGGATAATGGCAAGTCCTACATCAGAAAGATCTTCTCTAATGAGAGTAGCTTTCATACGGAGCTGGAAGTCCTTGAAAAATTACAAGAGAAATCATACCGCATCCCCAGAATACTAGAGACAGGGAATAATGAAATTACCTTTAATGATTTGGGAGATGTAACCTTATTAGATTGGCTTGAAGATGCTGAAAAGAATGGAATTACACAATATGAGGATATAATCAATGATCTTTTGGCATTACTTAATGAACTATATACTCTTTTTAGACAGGTATTTAATGATG
>JAUWAD010000063.1 GCA_030602225.1 Bacillota bacterium
AAATCTGCAGCAACAAATGGAGCTGAACACTTTGAAGCTCTTTATGCTGCTCAAGAGATTCTGATGACTGAACTTCCAGTTATCCCAGTTTATTATTACACTGATGTAATGTTAGTATCTCCTAAGTTACAAGGATGGGATAGATCAGTACTAGGAACAATTGACTTCTCAACTGCTTATATCGTAGACTAAAAATTGAGGATAGCAGTCTCCAAATGGAGACTGCTATTTTTTTGTTTTCGATTACATAACTACTTCATATATGATAGAATGATAATATTAATCTATTGAAAGAAGGGTTTTAATTGAAGGATCAGTTTAAGAAGGTCATGATATTTTCAGCTTTGGTTTGGTTTAGTACCAACTTTCACCATCCGGTTAATCCAACATTTTTCACTGAGTTAAACCTACCAAATCACGTCTTTGGAACATCTTTTGCAACAATGGTGTTCGTTGCTTTTTTGACATCGCCTATCTGGGGAAGTCTAGGTGATAGATATAGCAGAAAGAAGACAGTGGTTTATTCTACACTATTTTATGGAATAGCCCAGATCCTATATGGATTGTCCACAAATATGTGGCATATTTTAATTATGCGAGGAGTTGCAGGAGTTTTCTCAGGAGGGTTTATGGTTGGGTTTATGGCCATGATAGTAGATGTTTCAAATGATAAAAACAGAGGAGAAAGAATGGCTAGTTATTCTGCATTGATGGGTATATCCATGAGTGTGGGTTTTCTTACTGGAGGTATATTAGGTTATCTGCCAATCAGATATGTGTTCTTACTTCAGGGAATTTCAATGATATTGGTAAGTACAGGAATTAGATTTTTATTGGGAGAAACAAACACACCTAATAAAACTGAATCAAATAAACCAGAATTTATATGGAATATATTAGCTAATCCTTCAAGGAGAAAAGAAATTTTTACTCCTTGGATATTGGTTTTTCTAGGGATAACACTATTTGTTTTTATTGGATTCTCAGCAAATAATAATGCATTTAACTATTACCTAAGGGAACAACTTAATTTTAAGCCAGTTATCAATGGCATCTGGAAGGCTGCCACTGGAACCATTGGATTAGTTGCTAATCTTACAATAAATGTTTGGCTTGTTAGAAACACAAATCTCAAGAAGTCATTGAGAATAGTTTTGGCCTTGGCAGTATTTGGTGCAGGGATGATTTTCTTAAATGATTCAGTTATACCATTTATGGTTTGGAGCTTATTTTATTTTACAATGCATACAATAGCTTTTCCCCTATTACAGAATTTTGCAGTACAAAAATCCAGTCATGGAGCAGGATTTATGTCAGGGATCTTCAATGCAGTTAAGGCTTTAGGAGAGATGACCGGAGCATTAATTGCTGGTTTTTCATATGATCTTGGCAGTAAGGTTCCGTTTTTAATTGCCACATCAGCTATTTTAATTGCACTTATATTTAGTATAATACAGATGTTAGGAAAAACTGAAGAATTGGAAGCTGAAACAAATTAATAAAAAGGAAGGGATGATATTATGAGGAGTAAACAAACAAGAGCAGTATCAATAGTATTGGCACTTATCCTAGCGGTTGCTATGATCGTTCCTATGATTCTAAATGCCTTTTATTAATCCTTGATGCATTGATAAGCAAATAAGCTTTTTCAATGCATTTTTTATTATGGGAAACCATATCTTTGGGTATATAAGTATTAAAGCTAGATTCAAGGGAGGGATTTTGATGAAAGGTAAATATAGACTTACAAAGGAGCAGTTAAGTAGCCACTGTGATATTAAGGAGATTGACTTTGAAACCACAGAAGAACTAAAACCTTTAAAAGGAATAATTGGTCAAGATAGAGGGGTTTCTGCATTAAGCTTTGGCTTAAGGATGAAAAAAAAGGGATACAATATTTATGTCTCAGGTTTAAGCGGTACTGGTAGAAGTACATTTACCTATTCAATTGCAGAGGATTTTTCAAAGGATCAACCCGTGCCTGATGACTGGGTTTATGTATATAATTTCAATAAAAAAGAGTCTCCTAAAGCATTGTCGTTTAAAGCGGGATTAGGTAGAGATTTCAAGAAGGAGCTGGAGAGTTTAATTGAAAGCTATAGAAGAATAATTCCTGAAACATTCTCTGGGACACAGTATGAGAATAGTAAAAATGACATCTTTAAGATAATAAATCAGAAAAAGAACGATGTGTTAAAAAAGCTAAATGAGAAAAGTCAGAAATTTGATTTTGTCTATACACCCAGTGACCAGGGATTAATTTCAATACCTCTTAAATCAGACGGGAAACCTATGAATGAAGAAGAATACAACTCTTTGTCAATTGAAGATAGAGAGGTGATGATGGAAAAGTATGAAGATTTAAAAATTGAAACAGTTGAGGAATTTAACGAATTACGCCTTCTTGATGAAGAACTTACTGAGAATTTGAGAAATCTAGACAAGAATATAGTATCTGAAGTAGTTCAATACGACATTAGAAAATTAATAAGTAAGTATGGGGATAATCCCTCCACTGCAATATATTTAAATGAATTGGAAAATGATATTCTAGATAATGTTTCAAAGTTCAAGAGTAAAGGGGGACCAAAGAATTTTTCCTTATTTGAAATGCCACAAGCAGATGATGAAAACTTTTTTAACAGGTACAAGGTTAACCTTTTCGTTGACAACTCAAAATTGACCAATGCACCTATTATAAATGAATCAAATCCAATATATAACAATATTATGGGACATATTGAATATAAAAGTCAGATGGGAGTATTAACAACGGATTTTACTCAGATAAAAGCTGGATCACTTCATCAGGCAAATGGGGGGTATATTATATTCCAGATGAAAGAGATTCTTAATAATCCCATATCCTGGGAGATGCTTAAGAGATCATTGAAGACAAATGAAATAAATATCGAGAACTACAATAGATTGATGGGATATACTGTGACTACAACACTTAAGCCAGAGCCAATTCCATTGGATGTTAAGGTTATAATTATTGGGGATGATTACACATATAATTATCTCTACACTTACGATGATGATTTTAGAAAACTGTTTAAAGTTATGGCAGACTTTGATATTGAAATGTACAAAACAAAGGAAAATATTAAGCTAATGGGTGAATTTATAGCTACTCATGTTGAGGAGACTGGAATGAAGCACTTTGATAAAACCAGTGTGGCTAGGGTAGTGGAATACTCCACCAGGATAGCAGGTCATCAGAACAAATTAAGCACTCAGTTTAATCAAATTATTGAGATCCTATATGAAGCAGACTTATGGGCAAGTGAAGAAGGCAGTGAATATGTGAATGAAAGACATGTAAAAAAGGCAATAGATGAAAAAATATATCGTTCGAATAAGTATGAAGAAAAACTTAATGAGTTATTTAAGGAAGGAACCCTCCTTATAGATATAGAAGGAGAAGAAGTTGGGCAAATAAATGGACTGGCAGTTATGGGTAGTGGAGAGTATTCCTTTGGAAAACCCAGTAGGATAACTGCAACAGTCTACAGAGGAGAAGAAGGAATAATAAATATTGAACGAGAAGCAAGACAAAGTGGTAGATTACATGATAAAGGAGTGCTTATACTAAGTGGATTCCTTGGTCAAAGATATGCCACTAAAAAACCATTGGGTCTAACAGTAGGCTTGGGATTTGAACAGAGTTATTCCATCATCGATGGTGATAGTGCATCAAGTACAGAGCTTTATGCAATATTATCATCCATATCCCAGGTTCCTATTAAGCAGTACATTGCTGTAACAGGATCAGTTAATCAAAAGGGAGAGATTCAACCCATTGGTGGGGTGAATGAGAAAATTGAAGGATTCTTCCAGGTATGCAAAATGTTTGGATTAACTGGAAAGCAGGGGGTTTTAATACCAAAGACAAATCTTAAAAATCTAATACTAAGGGAAGAAGTAGTCAATGCTGTTGAAAATGGAGAGTTTAATATATATGCCATTGAAACCATCGAAGAGGGAATTGAGATTCTAATGGACAAAACAGCTGAAGATATAGATAAGATAATAATGGATAAGCTGGAGGGAATGGACAAATAGGGGGGATAAGAGGTGGATGATGTAAAATGGATTCCATTTAAAGTTCTTGAGGATTTCATGGAAGGAGTACTTGTAAAGTTAGGAGTTCCACAAGTGGATGCTAAGATAGTGTCTGAAGTTCTTATAGCAGCTGATAAACAGGGGATTGACTCTCACGGGATAGGAAGATTCAAACCAATTTATGTTGATCGTATCAAGCAAGGAATACTAAATCCAATTACGAAAATTGATGTTTTAAAAGACAATATGGCTACTGCAGTAATTGATGCTAACAATGGTTTTGGACATGTTGCAGGCGTTTATGCCATGAATATGGCCATAGAGAAGGCAAAGAAGTATGGAATATCAATGGTAAGTGTTAAAAATTCATCCCATTATGGTATTGCAGGTTACTATGTTCAAATGGCCGCAGATAGCGGATTAATTGGGATGACAGGGACAAATGCCAGACCTTCCATTGCTCCCACATTCGGTGTTGAAAATATGTTGGGTACAAATCCCCTTACAATTGGTATTCCCACTGATGAGGAGTTTGATTTTATATTAGATTGTGCCACATCCACAACTCAAAGAGGAAAAATTGAAAAATATGCAAGGGATGAAAAAGAATTGCCTTTAGGGTGGGTGATTGATAACGATGGAAATTCGGAAACAGACCCTAAACTGGTATTGGACCAGTTGACAAAAGGATATGCAGCACTAACACCTCTTGGCGGTGTTGGTGAAGACAATGGAGGGTATAAAGGTTATGGTTATGCAACTGTGGTAGAAATACTTTCATCATCTCTTCATTTAGGACCATTTATGCATTCATTAACAGGTATGGATGAGAATAATAATCCCACGCCTTATAGATTGGGACATTTCTTCTTAGCGATAGATGTGGAGCATTTCATAGAGTTGGATTTATTCAAGAAACATACCGGAGACATACTAAGAAATTTAAGGGGGTCCAAAAAGGCACCAGGACATGATAGAATATATACAGCAGGGGAAAAGGAATATCTGGAAATGCTGGAAAGAAAGGATAAAGGTGCACCTATTGGACCAGTAATCCAAAAACAGATGTATGAATTAATAAATGAACACAAAATTGAACTTAAGGAGGAATAAGATGCTTTATAATTTTGACGAAATTGTTGACAGGTCCAACACATATTCCAGCAAATGGGATTCAAATGTTCAAAAGGAGCTATTTGGAAGAGATGATCTACTTCCATATTGGGTTGCTGATATGGAGTTTAAAACAGCCCCAGAAATCATTGAAGTATTGAAAAAAAGAGTTGAACATGGGATTTTTGGATATAGTAACAGGACAGATGAATACTATGATTCTATTATCAATTGGACAAGGAGAAGATTTAATTATTCAATTGATAAACAGTGGATCTTGTTTTCCCCAGGGGTAGTTCCTGCAGTTAATTATGTTATTCAAGCATTCTCCAATGAAGGAGAAGGAGTAATAATTAACGAGCCGGTGTACTATCCGTTTAAGAGAAGCATAGAGGCCAATAATAGAGTTGTTGTAAACTCTCCCCTTATTCTTAAAGATAATATGTACCATATTGATTTTGATGATTTAGAAATAAAGTTAAAGGATCCCAGCAATAAGATCCTAATACTCTGTAGTCCCCACAATCCAGTTTCTAGAGTATGGACTGAAGAGGAGTTGATAAGATTAGGAGATTTGTGTATTGAAAATAATGTCTTGGTTTTAGCTGATGAGATACACAATGATTTAATACTAAGGGGAAATAAGCATACCATGTTTGCATCCTTAGGTAAAAAGTATGAAGATATATCAATTACTGCAACAGCACCAAGCAAGACATTCAACTTAGCTGGATTATATTCATCAAATATCATAGTACCAAATGAAGTTATCAGAAAGAGATTGGAAGAAATACTCCTAAGAAATAGTATTGGCGGGCAGGGTCCATTAAGTATTGAAGGGGTAATTGCTGCATATGATCATGGAGAGAAATGGCTGGATGAATTACTGCTATACTTAAATGAGAATGTTGATTTCATTGAAGGTTTTTTAGAGAAGAATCTACCCAGGGCTAAGTTAATAGATGTTCAAGGAACTTACCTGGCATGGATTGATTTAAGAGAATATGAAAAAGATGGCGTTACTTTAGAAAAGGTGATAATAGATAAAGCAGGTTGTGCTTTAGATGGTGGAACTTGGTTTGGTGAAAGTGGAAGTGGGTTCTTAAGATTTAATTTTGCAGCACCTAGGGAGTTCATAAAAGTTGGTCTAGAAAGAATAGCCAATGCAATTAATGAAGAGTTTAAATAATAAAGAGAAGGCAAAATGATTGCCTTCTCTAATTTGTGATTTCAAGTTGTAATACATCAGCTAATGTTAAGGGACTTCCTTTCTTATTAAGGTTTAGTGCATTATATGTCATTGTAGCCATATCTTTTCTTATGAGTTTATCAGAACTTTTAGCTTCAACACCTTCCATTAAGCCAAATCGTCTGGCTATATCTGGAACAGCTTGATAGAGTAATGACTCTTCTCCATAGCCTAATGCTCTTAATAAAACCACCTGATAATCATGTACTATAACATCTAAATCATAGCCAAAGTTTCCATTTGCCATTCCTCGAATAAGTCCTTTATCTACAGACCATTGGATATAACCATGATAGAATTTATTTGTGCCTGCTAAATCAGGAAATTTAGGTTGAAAGTAGTAATCCTTTGCCTTGTTTTCCTCTTTATATAATCTGCTAATCAAAACTACCATATCCTGCCTTTTCAGATAGTCATTAAGCATTAAGTCACCAGCAGAATTTCCTCTAAGCATCCCCAACTCCTTTAAAACTTCATAAGGTTCAGGGGCCTGTCCATAGGAGACATTATTTGGGAGAATGGTAAATAGAAGAATAAAAATCAAGAAAATCATAATTTTTTTCATCGAACATCTCCTCATCTCTATTTGTTATATTATAATTATACTATGTTAGTAATCATTGTAATATTAAGTTAATATGACAAATATATTGATTCTAGACTATTACTATGGTATTATACTTTTTTATTTTAAATAAAGGGAGGGGTATTACAGGTGGAAACTAAATTTATCTTTGTTACTGGAGGAGTTGTATCCTCATTGGGAAAGGGAATAACAGCTGCAAGTTTGGGAAGACTATTAAAAGATAGAGGGCTTAGAGTAACAATACAAAAATTCGACCCTTACATTAATGTGGATCCAGGGACCATGAGCCCATATCAACATGGGGAAGTCTTTGTCACAGAAGATGGTGCTGAGACAGATCTTGATCTAGGGCACTATGAGAGATTTATCGACGAGAATTTAACTAAAAACAGTTGTGTTACAACAGGTAAGATTTATTGGACTGTCATAAGCAAAGAAAGAAGAGGAGACTACGGAGGCAAGACTGTTCAGGTAATACCTCACATAACAAATGAGATAAAAAAGAGAATAATTAAAGCTTCAAAGGACAGGGAAGTTGACGTAGTAATAACAGAAGTGGGCGGTACAGTGGGAGATATTGAGTCCTTACCATTTTTAGAAGCCATCAGGCAGATTAAATATGAGGTTGGTAGAGACAATGTGATGTACTTACACGTAACATTGATTCCTTATTTATCCAAGGCAGGTGAACTAAAGACAAAACCAACTCAACATAGTGTTAAGGAACTAAGAAGCCTAGGAATACAACCGGATGCTTTGATATGCAGATGTGAAAAACCCCTATCTAAGGACCTAAAGGATAAGATTGCTTTATTCTGTGATCTTGAAATGGGACAAGTAATTGAAAATAGAGATGTATCTACCATATATGAACTTCCTCAAATGCTGGAGGATGAAGGTTTAAGTTCATTGGTAATAAGTAAGTTGAATATAGAATGTAAAGACTTGGATTTAAGTAATTGGAACAGTCTGATTCATAAGGTTAATAATGTGAAGGGGAGTGTTGATATAGCTCTTGTTGGTAAATATATTGAGCTTAAGGATGCATATCTTTCTGTTATTGAAGCATTAAAACATGGTGGGTTGTCAAATGATGTGGAAGTAAATATTAACTGGTACCAGGCTGAAAAGATAAATGAAGAAAATGTTCATGAAATTCTAAAGTCATCCAATGGTATACTTGTACCCGGTGGATTTGGTGATAGGGGAATTGAGGGTAAGATTACTGCAATAAAATATGCAAGGGAAAATAATATACCTTATTTGGGAATTTGTCTGGGAATGCAGTTGGCATGTATTGAATACTCAAGAAATGTAATAGGACTAAAGGATTCCAACTCCACAGAGCTAAATCCTGAGGCATTAAATCCAATCATTGATATTTTGCCTGACAAAAAAGGCCTGGAAGATCTAGGTGGAACTTTGAGGCTTGGAAGTTACCCCTGCAAGTTGAAGGAAAATACATTGGCACAAAGATTATATGATAAAGATTTGATTCATGAAAGACATAGACATAGATATGAGTTTAATAATGATTATAGAAAGAAATTTGAAGAAAGCGGACTGGTATTCTCAGGGGTATCTCCAGATGAGAAATTGGTAGAGGTTGTTGAGCTAGGTAACCATCCATTTTTCATTGGAGTTCAATTTCATCCTGAGTTTAAGTCAAGACCAACAAATAGCCATCCGCTTTTCAAGGGTTTCATAGAGGCGGCAAAAGCTAAAAAAAGCTTTTAAGGAGGTGAATTTGTTGAATACTAGAGTTGATAGTTCTGCAAGAGTTTATGGTGATGTAAGGGTTGGAGATGGAGTCTATATAGCCCAAGGGACAGTAGTTAGATCCCAGGATACTAGTGTTACCATGGGAGATAAGACATTTGTACTGGAAAATTCAGTGGTTGTTGGAACAAAGAGTAATCCTGTTAAAATAGGTAGTAAGACAGTGTTTGGCCATAAGTGTATAGTAATGGGATCAGAGATTGGGGATCTATGTGAGATAGGAAATGGAACAATATTTCTTGAAGGTTCAAAGGTGGGAAATAATTGTATTTTTGGAGAAGGAACCATAATACCACAAGGTGCCATTATACCAGATAATAGTGTTGTAATCGGCAGACCTTTTAGGATAATAAGGACATTGACTGAAGATGATAGAGCAATGGTAAAGAGGATGAGAGGAGGAGATACTTCTCTTAAGGATGTAACTTACATCATTTATGAAGGTAGGAAATGGAGGGATGAATCAATGGGAAAACTTAATGCAATTGGAGATAAGTATCCAAAAGTTGGGTTAGGAAGCATAGTGTTTGACGGAGCAGAGGTCAATGGTGATGTTAAAATAGGAGAGAACACCATTATTCATTCTGGGGTTAGAATTATTGGAAACTCCCATGGCCCCGTTATAATAGGAAACAATGTTAAGATAATGGAGAATACAGTTTTACATCTATTACCTGATAATCAGTTGATAATAGAGGATAATGTGTCAATAGGACCAGGATGTATTGTCCATGGTTGTAAAATTGGGGAAGGCTCAGTAATCGAATCAGGCTCCATAATATGTGACTACTCAAAAATAGGCAAGAATACCTTGGTAAAGTCTGGTTCTCTTGTGAAACAAAGAAGTGAATTCAATGATAATAAGATAATTGAAGGATTTCCCGCCAAAGTAAGTGGAGAAAATACATAACTATTAGTTGCAAAATATAAATAAAAAAGTAATGGTGCACTTTATAAAGTGCACCATTTTTATTCTGTTCTTATTGCTTCTAAAGCAGATAGGTTCATAGCCCTTCTTGCAGGGTAATATCCTGATATTATCCCAATTAATGCTGAGAAAAACAAAGCTGCAACTACTAACCAAAGTGGTATTATTGATATTTTAGAACCCATACCTGTACCAAAGAAGTTACCAAACATGCCACCAAATCTATTTATTATATAGGATAGAAGATAGCTAAAAGCTATACCTATTGTTCCACCTAATAAACCAATTAATGCTGATTCAAATAGGAATAATCTTTTGATATCACCAATGGAAGCTCCTATTACCTTCATAATTCCAATTTCTTTAGTTCTCTCATAGATACTCATAACCATTGTGTTTGTTATACCAATGGCAGCCACCAGTAATGATATGGCTCCTATACCACCAAGTACTAATTGAATGACACCAGCAGTCTCCTTCATTGATTCCAACTGATCATTCAAGCTATATGCTTCATGTCCCATTTCCTTTATGGTGGTCTGAACCTTTTGAACATTCTTCATGTCGTTTACCTTTACATTTATCTGCTGATATTCAAGTGTAGAACTTCCACCTGGTTGAGGTCTTAGATTCTCTGCCTTTTCCTTTTCTTTGATGAGTTTTTGAACTTCTGTGATAGGCATGAATACTCCATAACTATACTCCCAGTTACCTTCTGCTAAAACACCAGCAACTTTTATCTTATACTCTTTGTAATTTACTTTATTATTTGGATCTTCCCAACCATAACTTGGATTAAGGGTAAGACTCATTCTGTCCTTCATAAGATCAACCTTTGGTTCACGCCATACCCTAGATTTTGGATCATAGAAGTTGTGTTGCATTCCACTTCCAAATACAACTGTTAGTTCATCGCCACTTTGTAGAAGTCTCCCTTCTGCAATTTCAAACCCAAACTCTTCCATTACATCTGGATCAACCCCTCTAATGGGTACACCTGCTATATACCTACCATTAATAATTGTTCCATAAGTTTCCAGAGTGGGACTTACAGCTACAACATTAGGAAGATTCTTAAAGTTCATAACTGCTGTATCATCCAACTTAGCAGCTTCTCCACCTCCACCTGGCATGGAAGGGTCAGACCATCTTTTGTATACATTTATCGTTGTTAAACTACCCCATTGGGAAATCTGATCTTCAAATGCCTGAGATAGTCCAAATCCAAGACTAAGCATTACTATAATAGAACTTGCACCAATAATTACTCCCAGTACTGTTAGAAATGTTCTTAATTTTCTTCTCCACAGATTTTTAATTCCCATTTTAAAAAGGTCAAAACTATTCATCTATTTCCATATCCTCAATTGATTTTTTAGCCTTTCTCTTACGGAAAACAACTATACCACCAATGACTAATACCAATGCTCCTAAAGGAAGAACGAATTTGCCATACTTGGACATAAAACCTTCATTTCTAGGTTCTTCATAAGGAGGATATTCTCCAGGAAAATCTGGCATTGGCATCATTTCCATAACAATTAGACTAAATGGCTTTCTTAATTCTTGCATTTGACCTGTGGAGTCTTCATAGGTGAACACTACATCTCCAGTAAGTTCACCAGGCTGAGAGGGAATTATATATCCTTCGAAGTAATCGCTACTTCCTGAATTGAAATTACCAACATAATACTGTGCATTTTCTGTTTGGAAATCTCCTTCAATTTTTACCATCATATTGTAAAGTGTCACTTTTCCAGTATTGTAAAACTCCAAGGAGATGGGCATTGATTGTCCAACATATGCTTCTGGGTAGAAACCAACTTCGCCAGTATCAAGCTTAGATTGTTGTACCACAGGAACTCCAATTAGTTCTGTAGCAGTATATTCATTTCCTTGTGTGTCCTCGTATTCGAAGTGAGCTGTTAAAGTATAAGTCTTTGCCAGTGCATCAGGAACTGTAAACATGGTTATTCTCTTCTCTGATTTCCCCTTAGGAGCAATACTATCTATATAGAAGGTATTTGAACTATCAACTGGGGTAAATACCGAACCTCCTGCAGATGGACTATTGGGATCAGTGATTTCTGATGCAGTTAAAAATATCTTTATATTTCTTACTGTTTTAGAACTATTTGTATTGAAGAATGAAAGATTCATCTCAAAATTCTCACCAGCTTTTACCAACCCTGGTTCAAAGCTGTATTTATCAACTATTAGTTTTGGCTTGCTAGTTAATCCATCATCAGCTGGATTATATACATTGATTCCAACATATTGCTCTAAGGAGTACTTTTCTCCTCCACTAAATTGATCTCCATATTCCACTACTATTCTTATGGGGTAATTTCTAGTTATGGATGATTCAGTTGGAGAAAACACGAACTTTAGTGATTGACTCTTTCCTGGCTCAATTGAATTTAATTTAATTATCGATGTGCTTCTTGGAACAACAGCTGAATCAGTACTTTCAGCCTTTACAATTATATTACTTGTGGTAATTGTACTATCATTCTTTACATCAAAAGTTAAAACAAACTCCCCATTAACTCCAATATTTCTTGTGGGGAATACTAAATTCTCAATGGCTAAATTTGAAACTACTGTAGATCCTGGATCCAATGTTATATAAATCTTTTGAGTTTCAGTTTTTCCATTATAGGTGAAATCTACTGCCAGTTCTTGAGTTCCACTTGGAATATTACCAGCTGCTCTTAGATTGTACTTTATAATTCCACTACCTTTAGCCTTTATGTTTCTAATAAAGCCTGTGTCAGATCCAGAAGAGAGGAATAATCCGTTTTGACTCAATCCTGTAAGTTTGGTTTCGACATTGTTTATATCCGCATCTCCAATATTTTCATAAAATACAGTTGCTACAAAAGT
>JAUWAD010000104.1 GCA_030602225.1 Bacillota bacterium
CAAGATAAAGACAAGCTATGAAATACCCAAGCAGGAGTAATACAGCTGGGATAATCAAATATCTTAATTCCAAAACATCGTTCATTCCAATACCACTACCAATATATGAACCTGCTAGAATTTGAGCAAACTGCTTCAATCTTTTGGGTACATATGCTTTTTTAAACTTGATATTTAAAACTATAGTACTCATTAATGCTAGAGTAAGTGTTCCTGAAGGTAACCCTGATACACTTCCAATATATCCAAATAAGTAAGCGATTACAAATGTTAAAATGCCATCATTTATTGTGTGGGTAGCCTTAAATATGGTATCAACCTCATGTAGTTTCTCAGAGGATTTCACTTTAATTGAATTTTTCCCAAAGTACTTAATAAGATAGGGTAATACTCCTATCCCAAATATCAATCTTGTAAACTGCAATATTGCAACTTTAGAAGAATCAGCCCCAAGTTCATCACTTATTAATGGCATATATGACATTCCACCAGGGACAGCTGACATTAGAGATGTTATTAGGTCCATTGGGCTAGTTAGATACATTATCATACCCGTAATGATACTTAATGCTAATAGACCTCCAATTACTACCAAGGCTGGTTTCCAAAGAGACTTCATATGAATAATATCAGATTTGCTAATTCCAGAACCAATAAATGCTCCAGCAATTACTTGAGCTATTAATCTACCCTCTTTAAAAACAATAGCTGAATCTGTAAAAATATTAAACATCGAAACAAATAAAATACTCCCTATTATAAGCGCCCCTGGTATTTTAAACCTTAGAAGAATAAACCCGCCAAAAGCGCCTACTAAAAGAGTGATCAAGATTAAATCCATTATAACACCACCAAAGTTGATATATTATATACTGCTAGAAATATGATCTATTATTGATTTCCTGGATTGAATATACTTAAATATTTCATTCAACTTAATACCATTTATAATACTCCCAATTACTATAAATGGCCAGCTTAAATTATTGATCTACTGATTTTGAATATTGCATTCTCAATCAGATTATAAATCATCCAAATTTAAAATCGTTTCAAGAAGGACTTCAGTCCCATTCTCTATATCTTCCCAAGAAGTAAACTCCAGAGGACTATGGCTTATACCGCCTTTACTAGGAACAAAAATCATCCCAATTGGAACCTTTGCTGCCATTTCTTTAGCATCATGTCCAGCACCACTTGCCATTATATCAAATTCAATTCTCTTATTCCTACAAATTTCAGCTATAACATTAGTTATATGGGGGTCAGTATTTACATTGGGTTTATCAATTAACAAATCAAACTTAAATTGAAATTCATCCATAGTATTAGTATACTTGATTATTTCATCCATTAAATAATCTATATTTTTTCTATCCATATCTCTCATTTCCAGAACAAATTCAACTTCACCAGGAATGACATTTACAGCTCCAGGTTTTATGCTCAACTGCCCAACAGTTGAAACGAATGGACTTCCTATGGATTTTGATATATGATCAATCTTCAGTAATAGATCTGCTGCCATAGTAAGTGCATCTTTCCTTAGGTCCATTGGGGTTGTTCCAGCATGGTTAGCTTCACCTTTAATATTTATACTATATCTTGTAATTCCAGCAATTCCATTGACCACACCTATTTTTATATTGTTCTGTTCCAAGTATCCTCCCTGTTCTATATGTAACTCAAGAAACAATTTTACATCTTCAGAATTTATTGTTGACTCTTTAAGATCATTCATGCTTAATCCATAGTTTGTAAGCTTGTTTTCTAGTTTTTCTTCCTTTAAGTATTGAGTCCCAATAAATACTCTACTCCCAAAGGTTCCTCCCATTTCACTGCCTTCTTCTGCATTGAATGCAACTAGCTTAATTGGATGATTTGTTTTGATATCCTTATCATTTAAAGTAGAAATACACTCAAGTCCTGCAAATATTCCAAGAGCTCCGTCATACAGTCCCCCATTCTTAACAGTATCAAGATGTGAACCAATCATAATTGATGGAAGGTCCTTATCCCCCTCTCTTGATCCAATAACATTCCCAATTGGATCAATTTTAGTTTTAAGACCATTATCCTCAAACAAACGCTTTAATTCTTCAGCTGCCTTATTGTATTCTTCGCTAAAAGCTAATCTAGATATTCCTCCAGTATCATCTCTGCCAATACTTCCAATTTTAATTATATTCTTTTTAAGTCTTTCTATATCTATATTCAAGATTTTCCTCCCTCTTCGCGTAAGTATATAGTACAACAAAGGACAAGGATAAAATCCCTGTCCTATCAAATAAACTATATCAAACCAGCAACCTTAAGGATATTATCCAGCTCTTCCTTCTCTTTTTCTGTAACCTGTAAAAGCGGCTTTCTTACAAGACCACCTTGAAGTCCCAGTTTATCGCATGCATACTTTAATCCCGCGATTCCATATTTTCCAGTGACTGCAGCATTTACTGGAAACATTCTTTCATATAGCTCCCTTGACTCCTGGTCTTGTCCATTATCATAAAGCTTTTGAATTTCAACACATTCTCCTGGGCAACAATTTACAAGAGCTTGTACAGACCCCTCTACTCCAAGTGTTAATGCCGGATACCAAATACCCGCTGTCCCTACCATAAGATTGAATTCATTCATATCAACCACGCCCTTGTAGCTAACAAGTTGTGGTATGCTTCCCGAACTATCCTTCATTCCAATAATGTTTGGATGCTTTGAAAGAACAGATACTGCCTTGGGAGATATATTAACGTGTGTATACTTGGTTACATTGTATATCAATATGGGAATTAAGCACTTATCAGCTACCTCTGTGAAGTAGTTAATAAGAGCTTCATCATTCATTTTTTCACCGTAATAATGAGGAGTGATTATCAATGCACAATCAGCTCCTAATTCAGCGGCCTTGTTTGTTAAGTAAATAGTCTCCTTTGTTGATTCCATTCCAGTTCCTACCATGACCAACTTGCCTTCTGGTTTGTTATCAACAGTTAGTTTTATAAGATTAAGCTTCTCTTCCTCAGTTAAATAGACAGTTTCGCTGTTTGATCCAAGAACTAAATACCCAGCAATATCATATTCTCCCCATTTTTTAACATTAAAGATGTGCTTATCATAATCTACTTCATCATCTTTATTAAAAGGAGTTACCATTGGAGGTATTACTCCTTTAATTTTGAAATAGCTCATTTTATCAATCCTCTCTTTCGATTTAATGAATTAACATATTATGTTTTAGATTATACCATTAATTATCCTTGTTGGCCTTAATATTTGATAATATTTCATTGAATCTTTTAGTTGCAAGAATGGAAGGTTTTCCTTTTTTACAGAATTCAAGTTTAGAAAGCTTATGGTGTGGCTTTTCCACAATTATCATTCCATCATCAAGTTTCTTGTTTAGAATTTCAATTACTTCCAAATATCTTCCATCATTGACTGCCTTTTTATAAAATGATAAGACATATGCAAAGTAGAAAATATTATATCTTAGAAATGGATACTCTATTTGCATGAACTGATTTCCAATTCCAAAATGACATGGTCCAATTGGTAATTTGACTTCCCAATGTTGAAGGAGTGTTTCCACTGCATCATCTAGATTATAATTATCATCATTCATACCAGCACATCTAAATGCATCCAGTGCTGTAAGTGTGACGCCCGGATTTGAAAAGTTAGTTTCTGGACCTCTTCCATAAAGAAATTTATTGCATCTCCAACCGCCATCAGAATATCTATTATTTAGTAGATATTCAAGCATCATCTTAACCTTTGGATTATCTGAATATCCATTCTTGCACAAAGCAGCCGCTGCAAAAGCCATGTGACAGGGATATATAGCTCCCTTTGGAGAAATCTTTATTCTTCCATCATCTCTAATTAAGCTAATGATCAACTCAACACAACCCTTTATTGACTCATGGTCCTTAGCTATCTCCATGTCATTTAGTACCATCAAAACCCCCATGGTACTGAATGGACCTCCCACACCTATTTTCCCATCAGGGGAGGAAAAGAAATCTGCTCCATTTTCAAATCTTTTGGATTGTATATATTCCAAATCCTTATTCTCCATAATATTACCTCCACTCTAGACAGACACTCCTTATATACAAAAATGACTCAATCCATTGGGTCAAGTCATTTTCTACTGATAATTCAATTATAAGGCTTAATTAATCGTAATAAAATACTAAGCTTCATTTTAATTAGTCTTTTAATAATACATTCTTTACAAAAGCATCCACAATATCATGGTCAAACTGTGTTCCACTGCATCTATATAATTCCTCAATTGCCTCTTTTTTAGTCATTGGTTCTCTATATGCTCTTTGTTCTGTCATTGCATCATAGGCATCAGCTACTGCAATAATCCTTGATTCCAGTGGTATTTCCTTATCCTTTAACCCACTGGGATAACCCTTTCCATCAATTCTCTCATGGTGATACGCAACAATCTCAGCAATATCCTTATATTCTCTAATATTATCCAGGATATTTGCACTTTTTAAAGGATGTAGTTTCATGGTTTCCCACTCTTTATCATTTAATTTCCCAGGTTTGTTTAATATACTTTCATCTATTCCAATCTTACCAATGTGGTGGAAATTTCCTGCAACCTTAAGTTTTAATGTCTTCTCATAATCAAAATCCAGTGCCTTTGCAATCTCTTCGCAGAAATTACCTACTCTAACTGAATGTTTCTGTTCTCTTTCACTTTTCTGGAACAGAGTGCTCATTATCCCAACTATCATCTGGCTGTGGGTACTTCTTTCGTTATATGACTTCTTCTTCTTTAAATGAAACTCTGACTCTCTTATTAAAAACTCCATATTTTTCTCATATTTATTTTGAATAGAGTATCCAAAGGAAATTGACAGGAATACTTCAGCCTCCTTATTATCTCCAATATGAACTGTCTTCTCCAGTCCTTTTTCCAATACATCGGTTAATTGATTAATCATTATTTCATCAGCCTTTGGTATAATGAACATAAATTCATCTCCACCAATCCTTGCCATGATACATTCCTTTGGAATAATCCCCCTCATTAACTTAACAGATTCAATTATTAATTTATCCCCTATGGCCATGCCATAATTGTCATTTACCATCTTTAATCCATTAATATCTCCCAGGATTAAGGCTATTGGAAAATTTTCGGTCTTATTCAATTTTGCGAATGCTTCTTCCAAATACCTTCTGTTGTATAGACCAGTCAAATGGTCATGATATGCCAATGTCTTGATTTCTTTCATGGCATTTTCCTTCTCAGTTACATCAAAGATAATTAAGAATATTACTTTTCTATTTTCATATTCAACCAAACTTCCATATCCATCCACCATCCTTATTTCGCCATTTTTAAGTTTGTGGGGAACCACATAGAAGTTGTTTTCTTTAACTGTTAATGAACTTCTCATATCTTTAAGCCTATCACTATCGAGCATATTAATGTCACTTATATTCATGTTAAGGAGCTCATCATTTGTATATCCATAAAAGCTTGATGCAGCTTTATTTGCATAAATTATCTTTCCATCTTCCACTTCCAAAAACATTATTACTGCTCTGTTGCTTTCCAAAGTACCCTTTATCTGTTCTAACTCCTGGAGTTTTTTTACCTCCAATTGCTTTCTATCAGTTATGTCCATTCCCAGTGAATAATATGAACTTAGTTGATTATTGTCATCAAAATTTGCGATTTGCTTCCATTGAATCCACTTATCCTTGCCTTCAACATGCTGAATATAGTCACTTATGGGTTTATCTGGTGACAATGATAGGTATTCTCTTTTTATTGGTTTTCTTTCGTTT
>JAUWAD010000127.1 GCA_030602225.1 Bacillota bacterium
TACAAAATGACTCCAGTATTGCTTACATTTATTCAAATTGTGGGATTGACTGTAATAGGTCAAAACATCCTTCAACTTTCAATGGGGATAGAAATTCCCATCAAAGATTTTGTGTCACTGGTTGCTTCATTCGTTGTGCTAGGTGTACTGGCAGGATTCCTGAACTATAGATTTTTAAAGAATGTTGATTTTATTAATTCCACATATGTAGAGTAGAGGTGCTATACCCTGCAAAGACTTGACTAAAAAGAACCAGGGTATATAATTAATTTAACGGTTTATATACAAATAATTACAATTTTGCTAGGGAGGGTAACTTGATGGAAAAAATTAAAATTGCAGATGGGATACATTTGCTGACCATGAATGTTGAAGATATTCTATTCGAAGGGGTTTGGAAATTAGCAAATGGAGTTACTTTGAATTCATATATCGTTAAGGGAGAAAAGACAGCAATAATTGATGGAGTTATTGGATGGGATGGAGTCCCGGAAACACTATACAAGAACTTAGCAGATATTGATGTTGACCCTAAGGATATTGATTATCTAATAGTAAATCATATGGAACCAGACCACTCAGGTTGGATAGAGAACTTTGAGAAGATCAAGAATGATTTCACTATAGTTTGTACAGAGAAGGCAGCTAAGCTTGTAACTTCATTCTATGGAAACGAAAGACTGAAGATAGTTAAGGAAGGGGACACACTGGATCTTGGGAATGGTAAAGTACTTAGCTTCCACCCAGTACCGAATGTTCACTGGCCAGATACAATGTATACCTATGAGTCTTCATCAAAGACATTATTCTGTTGTGATATGTATGGATCTTTTGGGAAGATGGGGGAACATCACTTTGATGATGAAATGACAGATGAAGAAGTTGAATTCTTCGAGAATGAAGGCATTAGGTACTACTCAAATGTAATGACAACATTCACACCTATGCTTAGAAGAGCAATTGAGAAGTCAAAGGAATTTGAATTAAACTTGATTGCACCAGGTCATGGTCCATTATATAGAAAGAATACCAATAAGATAATTAATGATTATACCAGGTTCTCCAAATATGCTGAAGGAGCAGGAAAGAACGAAATTACAATTCTGTGGGGATCCATGTATGGCATGACTAAAAAGGCAATAACTTATGCTGAAAAGATACTTGAAAGAGAAGGCATTAAAGTCAATTCATTGGAAATGCCACTTAACACTGATAGTGAAATGATAGCAACCGTATTTAGGTCTGCTGGGATTATAATAGCTGCACCAACATATGAATACAAGCTATTCCCACCAGTGGCAGCTGCAATGGATGAAATAGGTAGAAAGAAAATAACAGGAAAAGCAGCTTTCAGATTTGGCTCCTATGGATGGTCAGGGGGAGCAGAAAAAGAACTTAATGAGATTGTTGAAAGAAACAGAATGAAGTGGGATTTTGTTGAATCTATAGAGTTTGAAGGTTCACCTAAACAGGAGGACCTGGATAAAATAGAAGCTGGGATAATGGAATTAATCCAGAAGATGAAAGAAAAAATCGTAGAATAACAATTGGCTGAATCTAATAGGTTCAGCCTCTCTTCTTAAAAGGGGATAACACTTTTTAAAGGAGGTCATGTTTCTTTTAAACCACTTATATTACTCTGTGCTTGTTCAACTTTCCAAGTAATTTCAGATGGGATTTCAATACATCCTTAGAATAATGCATTACTATTCTTACCAGATTCAAAAGAAGAAGTTGACTCTTGACAATATCAAATGATGGTTGTTAATGTGAATACTAACATCAATTAAAAGCTTTTTTGTACTTGTTATTGTGTGCAAATATAAAGTATTTGTTGTACAATAAAGATTGAAGTGTTGAATTTATCAAAAAAAGGAAGATGCAAATGAAGGAACTAATAGAAATATTTATTTCGTTTTTTAAAGTAAGTTCTGTTACCTTTGGAGGAGGGTATGCCATGTTACCTATCTTACAAAGGGAAATAGTGGAGAAGAAGGCATGGATAGCTGAAGAGAAGATAATTGATTATTATGCTATAAGTCAAGGCTTGCCTGGGATTATAGCCATTAATGTTGCCATCTTTATAGGTAAGGAAAGAAAAGGTATACTGGGAGGCATTGCAGGTGCCTTGGGAATAGCTGGTCCTTGTCTACTTATAATAACATTTATTGCTGCTTTTCTAAGCAATTTCCAGGATAACCCCATTGTAAGGAATGCATTTGGGGGAATAGCTGTTTGTGTTTCTGCATTAATACTTAATTCCGTAATCGGCCTATGGAAAAAGGCCATAGTGGACAGAATCGGTATTCTTATTTTCATTGCCGTTTTGATGGGTATGCTGGTACTAGAAATCTCTCCCATAGTATTGATAATTGCTGGAGCTATTTTTGGAGTAGCTTCAAAGAAGCTGCTGGGAGGTGAAGCTAAGTGATCTACTTAAAACTGTTCTATGAATTCTTTAAGATTGGGTTATTTACAATTGGAGGAGGACTTGCTACTATCCCTTTACTAAAGGAATTATCTGAATCATCAGGTTGGTTTTCTATTAGCTTTATCACGGATATGATTGCTATTTCAGAATCCACCCCAGGTCCCATTGGAATCAATATGGCTACATATGTTGGTTACAATGTTGCTGGTATGCTGGGAGGGGTATTGGCAACACTTGGTCTAATATTACCTTCAGTAATTATTGTGGCAATTGTTTCAGGTTACCTTGATAGATTTAGAAATAGTAGTCTTGTTGAGAATTCTTTCTATGGCCTAAGACCTGCAGTTACCGGACTAATTGCAGCTGCAGGAATAGAAATAGGCAAGATGGTATTATTTCAAATGGACATCTATAGTATGACAAATAGGATTTCGGATCTGGTTGATATTAGAAAGTTGATTTTTTTCGTTATTATATTCTACCTGATAAAGAGATTCAAAAAGCACCCAGTTTCATACATACTACTTTCTGCAGTGGTAGGAATAGTATTTAAGTTTGCAGGGTAGGAGTAAGTGTGTTCGGTGGTAAAATAGAATCATCTGACATGATAATGCCAGATGATTTTTATTTCTAATAAGCAAACATATAAATAATACGTTGACTATAAAAGCAAACAAATATATACTATATCTATAATAAGCTCGGGAGGAGAAATCATTATGGATATGGAGAATTTGAGTATTGATGAGATGAAGAAGGGTTATGTATATAGCCATGGAAGTGATTCATATAAGTGCATATCATGCCATAAAGAGTATTTTACAGGAGAGATATATCCATTTGAAAATAAGTACTATGAAGCTTTCAAAGCTATCGAAGTACACGTAAATGAGTTTCATTTGGATAGATTTAAAAATCTTGTTGGTATTAAATCTAAACACAATACTCTTACAGATAATCAGAGGGATGTATTGATTATGATGCACTCAGGTCTTTCAGATAAGGATATTGCTGTAAAGCTAGGAATAACCCAATCAACAGTAAGAAATCAAAGGTTTGTTTTCAGGGAGAAGGCAAAGCAGGCAAAA
>JAUWAD010000135.1 GCA_030602225.1 Bacillota bacterium
ATTAATTCCAAAAATGGCAATATAATCATAAGTGAAAATAAAACCAGGTAGGTGAGTTATTGTGGAAGATATTAATAAGATAATACTAAATCCAATTAGGATGAGAATTATTCAGTACCTTGCAAGTCACAAGAATGCAACTGCTTCACAGATGAGTGAGTTTATGACAGATATACCAAAAACCACACTATATAGACATATTGGAGTATTGAATAAGCATCATATTATTGAGGTGATTGAAGAGACTCAAATCAGAGGGACGGTTGAAAAGACCTATGGCTTAAATCTGAGCACTATTCAGGGAGTAAACACTAAAGAGAATGCAACACAGAATGCATTTAATTTTCTCATGAAAATCTATGCCGATTACCATGCTTACTTTAAGAATGAGAATGCAGATCCTGGAAAGGACAGGATATTCTTAAATAATACACAATTACTTTTAAGTGATGAGGAATTTGACAATCTACTAAGTGATATAAGAGAAATACTTATTGTACACTTGAATAATGAACCAAATGAAAAGAGAAGACAACGGAGTCTATCCATTATTTCAACTCCGTGTAATTTTGAGGAGGACAATTAATATGAAAAATACTAAAAAGAGAAGAGGTAGAAAAGCCATGCATATTCTAGGTATTATAGTAGGTGGAGTAATAGTTTTAAGCTTCCTAGGGTTTATTGTGAACATGATTTTCTTTAAGGATGAATTGGAAGCAATAGAACCCTATGGACAGTTAATAGAGATAGAGGGTAAAAAGATGCACATATATTCCATGGGTGAGGGAGAAGAAAAGATAATTCTATTACCAGGGTATGGAATCCCTCTGCCAAGTGCAGATTTTGCTCCACTTATGAGAGAACTTAGCAATGACTTCACAGTAATTGCAGTTGAGTACTTTGGCATAGGATTCAGTGATGAAACAGATACTCCTAGAACTAACGATAACTACATAGAAGAGGTGAGAATGGTTCTAAGCAAGGCGGGTTACAACCCTCCATATATTCTAATGCCCCATTCTGCATCTGGAATATACTCTGAATACTATGCAGCAAAGTATCCTGAAGAGGTTAAGTCTATAGTAATGTTAGATACCACAACTACAGCAATTACCGAAGGACCAAGTGTTCCAAAATTTCTGTACTCCATTGCAAAAGCACAGCAATCAACCGGACTGACAAGATTAACCATTGGCTTAGTTCCTGAAACTAAGAAGATCGAGAATGGATATACCCAAAAAGAAATAGATGATTATAAGAAATTTACTTTCCATGTACTTAATAACACTATTATAGACCAACAGGATAGGTTAATTAGTAACATCAGGGAAGTGAACTCACTTGGTTTTCCTGATGATATTCCCGTTCTTAAAATCATTTCCAACGACACTGTTAAATCTATGTCCAAGAAGAATGAAGAAGCTGGTATGGAGTATCAGTTAAATCATATTAACAAATTGGGAAACAAAGTTGAATACAAGCTAATTCAGGGATCGCATTTTCTTTATCATACAAATACAAAGGAAATAGTAGAGTTGACAAAGGATTTTCTAGAAAGAAGTTCAAATTAGATATTGACCTTCTCGTAGGGGAATAGTTTATCGTATTTAATGGGAGGTGAACCATGGAATACACAATAAATAATGTAGCTAAAATGGTGGGGGTTAGTAGTAGAACCCTTCGCTACTATGATGAAATAGGACTGGTGAAGCCTAAACGGATAAGTACTAATGGCTATAGAATATACGGACTAAAGGAGATAGATAAGCTAAAGCAAGTATTATTCTATAAGGAAATGGGAGTACCTTTGGATGAAATCCAAAGAATTGTTTCATCAAAGGACTTTGATGGATTATCAGCTCTTAAAGACCATCTGGAAAATCTTTTAGCCCAAAGAAATCAACTGGATAATCAGATTAGTAATGTTGTGAGTACGATAAAGGCTATGAAGAGAGAAGTTATTTTGAGTGATGAAAAGAATTTTTATGAACAGGTTAAGAATCTAGTGGATGAAAATGAGTTAAAATATGGTGAAGAAGTAAGAAGTAAGCATGGAAATGATACTATGGATAGATCAAATAGTAAGTTATCAAGTATGACTAAGGGTGAGTTTCTAAGGATTGAAAAGTTGACCAATGAACTAAATGAAACCCTTAGATTAGCAGTTAAGGAAGGGAATAAGGATAGTCCATTAGCAGGGAGAGTATATGAGCTCCACAAGGAGTGGTTGTGTTTTTACTGGTCGGATTATAGTAAAGAAGCCCATCTGGGGGTAACTCAGATGTATGTGGATGATCCAAGATTTTTTTCATACTACGAAAACATAGCACCAGGGAGTGCGGTGTATTTAAGGGATGTGGTAAGAAGTATTGCAGAATAACTAGAATGTGTAAATAAAAATGGGACTACCGATTGTAGTCCCATAACTATTCTAAGCAAGCATTGAGTTGATGAACCAGATGTTCTTACTCCTGACTTTGACACTTCCGTAGAAAATAACCCCGATTAATCGTTGGAATTTGAATATTTTTCGGGGTTTTCTTGAATTTACTATTGTATATATGCCGTATCTATGATATAATGATACATATACCTTGGAGGTGTTAATTATGGCTAGTATACAAGTATATAACTCTAGAGGAAACAGATATGTTAGAATCATTGAATCATATAGAGAACCTGGTTCTAAGTATCCTAAGAACAG
>JAUWAD010000027.1 GCA_030602225.1 Bacillota bacterium
CTTTGCAACAGGTATTACACCTGATTCATTAAATCCATCAATTAAAGCCAAGCCATTCTCATAAACAATAACTGGATTACTTGATATGGATCTTTTACCAATAACAGGATTATTAGGATTAGAATCCACATCTAAAACAGGGGCATAATTAATGTTAAAAACCAATGACCTTGTCTTTAATCCTTGAATATATCCGTATTCATATGATAACTGGTATTTATTCCTTATTCCAAGGATATTGATACTTGGAAGATTTCTGTAGATGTCACTTAGACGGCTCACTTGACCTCCTTCTTCATCTATGCTTAAGAATAAGGGAAAATTGGAATCATTAATGTCATTTAAATTTTCTATTAATTCCATTGTTGTACTAAGGGTGGATATATTTCTCTGAAAGAATATAAATCCTCCAATATTGTAATCACGGATTAACCTGATCTCTCTTTCCCCTATTTCAGTACCTTCAAACCCAGAAATTATCAATTGACCAACTTTTTCATCTATATTCAATGTATCAATATATTCCAAAAGTCTAGTCTTTTGAAGTTCTTCTGGTGTTGGCACTTCCTCTGCAGGAAATTCCTCCTCACTTGGAGATGGCTCTATTATGGGTGGAGTTTCAACCGGCGTATCTTGCTTACATCCAACTAGAAACAATACTATAAGGACAAGTAAATACTTTCTTAATTTCATCAACTTCACTCCTAATCAAGTAGGAGGTAATTAATACCTCCTCTCACACCACCGTACGTGCCGTTCGGCATACGGCGGTTCAATTCAAATAATAATCCAAACAACTAATGAGTCCTCGCTTTGCGAGGATTTCTTTTGATATCTTTCGTAAACCTGTGGTTTTAGCCACTGCCTGGTAATGGTTGTTAAATCCAACAGACTGTTTGGCCATCCACTCTGGTACACCAAGTTTCTTCAGTCCCCACATTCTCTTATTGCTGGTTTTCCACTGCTTCCATATCACGATACGGATTCTTGTACGCAAGTGTTTATCTATTCGTGTCATATTAGTCTTCATCTTACCGATTCGAAAGTAGTTTATCCATCCTCTGATTACCCAATTGAGCCTCATAATTCTATCGTCCATACTGATTGACCATGAGCGTTTTGTGAGCTGCTTGAGTTTACTCTTGAATTTAACTATGGAGTCCTGATGAGGCCTTGCCTCCCATTTACCTTCCATCTTCACAAAACCAAACCCTAAATATTTTAGCTTTGTTGGTTTTGTGGTCCTTGTCTTTTCTGCGTTGACTTTTAATCCGAGTTTTCTCTCTATCCATTTTGTTATGGTGTTCATAACTCTGTTGGCAGCTGCACTACTTCCTACTGCTATTACATAGTCATCTGCATATCTAACAAAATTAAGCCCTCTTGCTTCAATCTCTTTGTCAAGTTCATTAAGCATTATGTTACTGAGTATTGGGGAGAGGTTTCCTCCTTGCGGGGTCCCCTTGCTAGTTTCTTCATATTTTCCATTGTCCATCACTCCTGCCTTTAGATATTTAGCTATGAGTGATTCTGTGTCTGGGTCTTGTATGATTTTGCCTACAAGGGTCATCAGCTTGTCTTGTGGTACATTATCAAAGAACTTCTCCAGGTCAATATCCACTATGTAGATATATCCGTCATTCAGATATTCCAATAGCTTTATAACCGCCTGTTGTGCACGTCTACCCGGCCTGAAACCGTAGCTGTATTCGCTGAAATGTGGCTCTACTATGGGTGTGATTACCTGCACTATTGCTTGTTCTATGATTCTGTCCATCACTGTGGGTATTCCAAGTTTTCTTACTCCACCATTTGGCTTTGGTATTTCAACTCTTAGCACCGGCTGAGGTTTGTACTTTCTGTTACGAATACGTTCCTTGATGTCTTCCCAGTTTTCTTTCAGATATTCATCAATTTCGTCTACACTTATGTCGTCTATGCCTCCTGCTCCTTTGTTGGCTTTTACCTTCTTGTATGCAAGCAGCATATTCTCTCTTGATAATATCTGTTCCATTAGTTGTGACATGATTTGTCTCCTTTTCCTGTTTTGCTTTCATGCATATTGGCCTTACCTCCTGTGAACCTTTCGCTCCGTTACGACTTTGCTACTTAGGTTCTCGTCAAGCCTATGCATTTACATCCGTAAGTCCATTTGACTTTGAATTGTTCAGTCCTTCCTTGTTTCCAAGTACTATGACCTCTGCTGACTTCTCATGGTTCGTTATTACTACGGTTTTAGCCGCCCATGAGACCTCACGGGATAAGTCCTCTGTCTTTCCTCGTCTACCTGCCTGATCTACCTGCATGGGTTACGATTGCCTTTTGGACTTCACTGCAGTTTGCCAGCTTATCCTCCATGCAAGCCTTGGTATCAGGTTTCTGTCCGTCAGGCTACGATTTTGCTATTGCTTCCTCTCGCCCCCACCTCACGATGTGAACCTTGCAAGTCGCTATAGGGTTCGTCGGCAACTACGCCCCTTGTGGACTTTCACCACAGACAGAAGGCATGCCCGTCATACAAACAAAAGGAAAAGGCAACTTATGCCTTATCCTCCAATGAATTCTCTTATAATGGAATTAGGTGGTATACACCCTTCACTATCTATTGATTTGAAATACTCCAAGAATCTAATCAACTTCTTTGCTTCACTATAATATACACTATCCCTTCCTATTTCCTTTAGTAATGGAAGTATATACTTTTTCAACACTGACATTTCATATACTAAGGATGAATTGAACATGGCATCAGCCTGTTCCTGGAATGGAAATATATGAAGCTCTTCTCCATTTCTAACACCTGTCCACATCTCAAAGGTTCTAAGGGGAGGATTTCCTCTATACTTAACATCCCTAACCATCCTTCTAATTAGCCTGGTATCGGTTGTGGAAATTCTATTATGATTATCTATATTAAGCTGAGTCAAAGCAGATATATATACCTTGAACTTGTTCTTATCGGGGATATCCTTTGTCAGTCTAGGGTTAAGCCCATGAATTCCCTCTATGATAATTGGATGATCCTTATCCACCTTTATCCATTTCCCCGAGTTTTCTCTCTTGCCAGTTACAAAGTTAAACTTTGGAAGCTCAATTGTCTCTCCTTCCAGTAGGGATATCAAATCCATATTAAATTTCTTTAAGTCTATTGATTCCAGGGATTCAAAGTCCGGCTCTCCATTTTCATCCAATGGTGTATCTTCCCTATCCACGAAGTAATCGTCAACGGATATGGAAATTGGTCTTTTCCCATTAACCTTAAGCTGAGTTGATAATCTCTTTGCAAATGTGGTCTTGCCTGAGGAGGATGGACCTGCTATTAGTATCATGGTTATATCCGGATCTTCACATATCTTATCAGCAATTTGAGCGATTCGTTTTTCATGAAGAGCTTCCGATATTCTCACAAGATCCCCCACTCTACCATTGATTATCTGCTGATTAAGTGAGCCAATATTTGAAAGGTCCATAATGTCCAGCCAGTTGTTTGCCTCCTTGAAAATTTTAGCCAGTTTTTTCTGATCCCTGAAATTATCCATATTATAATTGTTCTTTCTACTGGGGAAAAGCATAATGATACCAGGATAGTAGTACTTTAATTTAAAGTCCTTTATATATCCTGTGGATGGGGCCAAGTAGCCGTGATAGGAATCGGTGTGGGTTCCAATTTTATAAACACTAACATTATCCTTATCGATGGTTGAAAGAAGCCTTACCTTATCAAAATACTTTAGTTCCTTGTATAGTTCAATGGCCTGTAATCTTGGAATTTCTTCCCTTTCAATGGGTATGTCCTTATTTATTATCTCATTCATCTTTTCTTCCAGCTGGGCAGTTTCCTTAAAGGATATACCATGCTTTTTATCCAGTTCTGCATAGAGTCCAGGCCCTAAAAAGTGATGTATGATAGGGTCATTATCTGGAAAAAGCTCCTTGCAGGCCATGATGAATACTGCTGAAATGGTCTTGGTAAATATTCTATATCCATCCACATCTCTGTTGTTCAAAAACTTAATTGTCCAGCCATCCTCCGGGACTTTATAAAGGGGGGAAATCTCATTATTTATCCTAGCACCTAGTATATCCTTATAACTTTCCTGGAAGACCTTCTTTGTTATGCTTAAGAGATTATCTTCCTGGGATATTATCAACTCTCCAAAGTCAACAATATTTACCTTTTTTTCCTTAGACACTGACATCACCTCTTCAAAATAGATTCTTTTCTATATTCTCCATCATCTTGTTGGCTGGTGCGATGAACTCCTTTCCATTTAAATAATCAAGTGGTGCTTCCAAACCATGAAAATAAAGCCTATATCCGTGAAGGAACTGGTTTTCCAGTCCATATTCATTCTTAAATCTATCATTTACCCCTCTATCTCCGTACTTTCTGTCACCAATGACATAGTAACCCAATGCTCTTAGATGACTTCTTATCTGATGTGTCCGTCCCGTAATTAGGTCAACCTCTAATAAAGTATACCCATCTTTATTGCCTAGAACCTTAAACCTTGTGGTTATCTCCTTTGTTCCATCATCTTCCTCATCCCATACTGTAACCTTGTTTCTGTCTTCATCCTTGGTGATATAGGCTGTATCCTGAAAATCAGATTTAATATCGCCTTTAACAATGGTCTTATAGAACTTATCCACCTTTCCTTGTTTTATGGCTGAATTCATTGCCTTAAGGGCATCGTAGTTTTTAGCTCCAATGATTATTCCAGATGTATTTCTATCCAGTCTATTGCAAATGGAAGGAGTAAATGTCTTCTCTATTCTAGGAACGTATTCTCCCTTTTCAATAAGATACATCACCATTGAATCCACAATATTTTCCTCATATTCCTCACCTGTTCCATGGGATAAGATCCCTGCAGCCTTGTTTATAAGGATTATATTTTCATCCTCGTAAATAATGCTGGGTTTAAGCTTGGATTTTCTTATCTGTCTCTTGCCTTTGAACTTTTCTATTGTTTCATCTGATAGAAATAGCTGCACAATATCTCCCTCAACCACTAACATTTCTGGAGTGGCTTTCTTATCATTCACCTTGATGTTCTTCTTTCTTATCATTTTGTAAATAAACCCAGTTGATGCATCCTGCAGATACTTCTTAAGGAATCTATCAAGTCTCTGCTCACTATCATTCTTCTCTATTCTAAGCTCTTTCAAAGTTTATATCACCTTTTCTTTTAGATTATGATATAATTATACTATAGTTGCAATGAAAAGGGAAAGAATGGGAATCATTATACTTAAGAAAAGGTGAATTTATGAAATTAATAGATAGAATAAGGGATTTTTTATATGACTCAGTAGACTATGTTTTTATGCTTATTATAGTTGTACTGGTAATCGGTGTCATTGGATGGAGGCTTGATATTCTATTTGCAAATGATGCACTGGATGTACCAGGATCAACTCCTGTTATAGTGGATAATTCCGGTAGAAATAATGGTGATGAAGAAGATCCATTGGAAGATCCAGGAAGTGAGAATCCAGATGATACGGAAAATCCTGATGATCCTGTGGATGCACCTTCAAATCCAAATCCAACCCCTTCACCAGAGGTCGTTAGGGTCATTATTCCTGAGGGCAGTCTACCAAACAAGATCGGTCTGATATTGCAGGAAAACGGCGTAGTATCAAACAGTAGAGACTTTATCTCAAAGGCTGTGGAGCTTCATCTTGATACTAAACTTAAGTCAGGTACCTTTGAAATACAAAAGGGTCTTCCCCTTGATCAGGTGGTTAAAATTATAGCTAGACAAAACTAAAAGCAAAACTTCCAGGATGAATCTCCTGGAAGTTTTTAATATGTCTCATTTATATACTCATTTATAATTGAAACCCTCTTCTTATCAAAGAATACTCCTTCTTTCTTTAATATATCCAATAGCCACTCAGCCTTGGAGTGAAAGATTGCTTCCTTGTAATCCTTAAGAACCACTTCATATAGCTTATCCTTTAAACCTTTGGATTCCACAGAAATGAAATATGCCTCAACATTCTTGAACTCTATTATCTTTAATACTGCCAAAGCAGACTTATCCTTTTCATGGTAATAGTTATTGCCCTTGTTAAGATAAGTAATGTAATATTTTTGATGCTTCTTGGAATTCTTTATATCCTTTGCTAGCATTCTAAAGTACTTTGCCAATACATTATAGTACTGGTAATTGTACATTCCCTTCTCGTAACTATCCACTCTTAGAAATGGCTTAACATTCATGCTGGTTACAAAGTCATAATTGTACTGTAAAAATTCCTTCTTTGAAATATCTCCATTTTCATACTGCAAAATCAACGAAGATCTGTTTTCAAAAAAGGTCTCAAATAATCCTTTTTTTCTATGGTAAATCAAATTCTACACCCATTCTAATTAATTGTCGTATTTTTCTTATTCATTATATCATAAATTATATTCTTTTTAATAGACTAATTTCTTCTTCCCTTAATTCTCTATACTCCCCAGGCTCTAATGTTAAATCCAACAAAAGCTCTCCCATGGATATCCTCTTTAGGTAGGTGACTCTCATTCCCAAGGCTCCAAACATCCTTTTCACCTGATGGTACTTACCCTCCATTATGGTTAGATTTACCTTGGAAATATTATCACTGACTAGAACCTCCAAGTTAGCAGGAAGTGTCTTATAGCCATCATCCAGTAGTATTCCCTCCTTGAACTTTTCCACATGCTCCTCCTCCACATATCCCATAACCTGAACATAATAGGTCTTTCCTACCTTCTTCTTTGGTGATAGCAGGTCATGGGCTAACTTACCATCATTGGATATCAATAGCAACCCTTCAGTATCCTTGTCCAGTCTTCCAATGGGAAAGGGTTTGAAGTTCTTGTAATAATCATCAAGAAGGTCAATTACCAGGGACTCCCTTGGATCATCCGTTGATGAAATCAGTCCTTGAGGTTTGTTCATCATAATATAAATGAATTCCCTATACTCAATCACGGAATTCATGTATTCAATTATGTCAGATTCTGGGTCTACCTTAAAGTCCGATGACTTTATCACTGCCCCATTTATCTTGATCAATCCTTTTTTTGCAAACTCCTTTATTTCCTTTCTGCTGCCTATTCCCATATGTCCAAGTATTTTATCTATTCTTTCCTTCTTCACTTTTCCTACTCCTTACATTGCATAAATTAGGGGAGCTATTAGCTCCCCTTAAAGATTCTATACTTCTATTTCGTAACAGTACTGCTTTAGATTTTCAGGTATGGTGTCCATTGTATAGTCAATATTTATATAGAATTCAACCTCATATTTTGCAGAAATTTTATTCAAGGAGTCTATTAAGTAAACTATATCCTTTAGCTCAAGATGCATAACCTTGTAAATTCCATCCACATATATCTTCTCAAGGTCGTAATCCATCGCCATAATTCCACACAAAAAGCCATAGAAACTTTGCACATTAAGTACATTGAATTCCATGGCATTAATAAGTCGAACATTGTAATTTAAACTGAAGATATGATTATCATCCACATCAACAAAAGCAATATTTCCATTGCCCTCTAACATATCCTTATTTGCGTTATCGATTAACCACTTTGTCTTTCCAGACCCTTTTGCACCTAAAATGAACTTAACCATAATAACCACCTTACCTTTCTTTGTCTTTTTTTGTAATGAGATTAGAAATTAAAAGTTTCTTAAGGCTTTTCCACCAAGGTAGTTGAATCGTTTTCCTTGGAATGAATTACTTTGTTCCATTTTACCGAGTATATCATCCCTTATCTTCCACCAGGATTCATTCCAATTTACAAAAATGGACCCCTCTTCAGGAGCTCTTCCTATTAATCGTTGAATGACTATTTCTGGGTTTAGATATTCTAAAAAGGTTATTACCCTTTGTATATACTCATCTTTGGAAAAAAGCTGAAATTCGCCCTTTTTAAACTGGTGTGCTAATGTGGTGCCTTCCATCAAGTAAAGACTATGCATTTTTACTTCATCCACCTTAAGAGCGGATAAAACCTTTGCAGTTTCCATTACATCATCCATATCATCCCATGGAAGATTCAATATCACATGGGTACATAATCTAAGGCCATGGGATTTGATCCCAACAGCGGACTCTATAAATTCAGCAAGTGAATGACCTCTGTTTATCTTTTTTAAACTATGGTAATTCACAGTTTGCAGTCCCAACTCGATTGTTACATTTATACCCTTATTATACTGTATATCACTTAAAAATTGCAAATATTTATCACTAATGCAATCGGGTCTTGTGGATATTGAAATTTCAACAATATCCTCTATTATCGCATCACTAATGTGCCTTTTGAAGTCCTCAAATGGCATATATGTGTTGGAAAAATTCTGAAAATATGCAATGAATTTTTCAGCCTTGTACTTTTTTCTTATATAATCCATATTTGTCCTTAACTGATCCCTAATTGGAGTACAGGAAGAAAGATTCTCAAAGGACCCACCTTCTTCCCCGCAGAATGTGCAGCCCCCCTTGCTAAGATTCCCATCTCTATTTGGGCATGTCAAAGGAAGCTTTATGGGAAGCTTATACACCTTGACACCATACTTATCCTTTAGATATTCAGAATAAACATTATATAGTTTTTCGCTCATATTAAGATCACCTACAGTTTTAAAACCTTTTCTAGTATATTTGCCACACCAGAATTATTATTATCCTCTTGTGTGACAATCATGGCAGCCTTTTTAACCAAATCACTGGAGTTCTTCATTGCAATTCCCAATCCTGCATTAAGAATCATCTCAAGATCGTTATTATCATCTCCAATGGCAATTATCTCCTCTTTTATAATACCATTAAGATTTGCATATTCCATCAGACTCTTCCATTTACTTCCCATGGGATTCATTGCTTCATACATGGCTTCTGCAATGTATATCTTTTCAAGAACATGGGAACTATATCTTTCAGGGTACTTTGTATTTATTTCACTGTAGAATCTATTGATTATATCAGCCTTTCCCGGATAAACAACAGCCAACACCCTATCCTGCTTCAATACTTCCCTCTCTGGAATTACCAGATATCTTTTATCAGGTTCGGTTAAGTAGTTCATGTGGGAATTGTTTTCTTCATCCAATTCCACAACCATATCTATACCCTGGTGATACATATCAACATGAACAATCCCATGAAGACCAAATTTCTTACCCTCCTGGATAATGTCCTTATATGCATCCGTATCAAGAAATTTGGCAAATATTAGATGATCATCCTCAGATCTTCTTACAATATTACCATTGTTAGCCAGGATTATAAGATGATTATCCAACTCCTTTACCAGTTCCTTGGCAGAATAGTACCGTCTTCCAGTGGCAATGACAACCTCATAGCCAAGTTTAATAATCCTATTTATTATGTCTCTGTTCTCTTTTGTAATTTTCTTATCCTTATTTAAAAGTGTACCATCCAAGTCAATAGCTATAAGCTTAAACAAAATATCCTCACCCCTATGTAAAAGAAAGTACTTTGCAAATGCAAAGTACTTTCAACTAATTACTCTTCGTCTTCTTCGTCTTCAAAATCGTCTTCGTCAGTATATAATGCATAGAATGCTTCTGATACTAAGTCAAACTCTTCCTGATCTTCAATCAAAGCAAGCTCGAACTCTTCATCATCGATTTCCTTGTACTGATAAAGAAGAACTTCATCTTCTTCTTCCTCTTCACCAAGTGGTAATAATGCGATATACTCTTTATCCTCTACTTCGAAGATTCCCAGTACTCCACATTCCAGTTCTGTATCATCATCAAGAGTCAGCGTAATTATTTCCATTTCCTCATGATCATGGTCATGGTCATGGTTGCAATTTTCATCGTGCACGTGTTTGTGATCGCTCATTATAATTCTCCTTTATTATTTATTTTCTATTTTTATAGTACCCTATTTTTAGTCTACTACACAAGCTTTATCTTAATCTATTTTCTTCAAAACTTCAAGTAAAAGATTATATGATCTTTCCACTGAGGATATGCTTATCTTCTCACCTGGTGCATGAACACCCCACATATTAGGTCCGAAGGAAACCATATCTATATCTCCCAGAACCTCATTGAATATTCCAGTTTCAAGACCCGCATGAATAGCTTCAACCTTCAGCTCTTCCCCTGTGATTTCCATGTAGGCTTCTTTAAACACTTCCCTGATATAAGAATCCTTCTTGTATTCCCATGCTGGATATTCTCCATAATACTCAAACTGGAATCCAAGGATATCAGCAATGGTCTTTATCTGATTTGAAGTGAACTCCTTAAGGCTTGAATTGGAACTTCTTACAGCACTTTCAAAAGTAACATATCCATCAACGGTTTTAACCACTCCAAGATTATTAGAACTTTCCACAAGTCCCTTTATATCCTGACTCATTCTCTGAACTCCACTTGGTATGAGGATTAAAGCAGCAATTACTCCATCCCTAAGGTCATCCTGGAAAGCTTCCTTAATCCCTTCCCCTTCCTCTAATGTTATGCTCACATCTGGGTCGGAAGTCTGAAGTTCAACTTTAATCAGTTTATTCATTTTCTCAACTATTGTCTTAGCATGGTCAAGTTTATCTGCATCAATACCAATTTTGGCAATGGCAAGACGTGGTATGGCATTGGATTTTGAGCCTCCATCCACATGATACAGGTCAAAGTCTATTTCTTTTAGAGCATCAAGAACTCTACCCAGTAGTCTGTTGGAGTTTCCTCTTTCAGTATTTATTTCCATACCGGAATGACCACCTAGGAGCCCGCTAACCTTGAGAGTATATCCTTTTTTGTCTGAATCTTTAAGCTTAATGGGAGCCTTTATAGTAACTCTTCTTCCACCAGCACAACTTACAAGAATTACTCCTTCCTCTTCTGAGTCTATATTAATTAGTATCTTTCCATCTATAAGATCCTTGTTGATTTTTGCGGCACCTGTCATCCCTGATTCTTCATTGGTTGTTACAATAACCTCCAATGGGGGATGGGAAATTTCCTTTGACTCTAAGACAGCTAAAGCCATTGCTACAGCTATTCCATTGTCAGCACCAAGGGTTGTATGGGGAGCTATTAATAGATCCTCTCTAACCTCCATGGGTATTGGATCCTTGGAAAAGTCAATTTCAAAATCATCTGCCTTTTCACATACCATATCCATATGTCCTTGAATTATAACTGTCTTATTATTCTCATAGCCCTTAGTTCCTGGTTTCTTAATTATGATGTTAAGTTCCTCATCCTGATGAACTTCCAATCCCAGAGCATCCGCCACATCCTTTAAATAGTCACTTACTCTTTTCTCATCAAGGGAACATCTTGGTATTTTAGTCAGCTCTTCAAAATAATAGAATACTCTTTCTGGTTTTAAACCTTTAGTAATCATATTGATCTCCTCCTTTTAATCTATACTTAAACATATTACCAAATACATCAAATCCTCTTAGGTAAATCTCTTGGTATCTATTCATAAGTTCTACTTGAATTTGATAATCTGATATATCAGGTTTGTATCTTTCAAATAATAGCTCACTTTTATTATTTACCCCAATTATTGAAATATAGTCAATTAACTGAAGTGAATCAGATTCCAGAAGGTCAATCATTTCCTTCTTATGATTACTCTTCTTGAAAATGCTCCTATCCAACAAGGCATAATTTTTTAATGTTAGCCTTACATCCTTATCACCTACTATTACCTGAAAATCAAGATTTATATTTTCATTTTTAAACATATTCTCATCCACATAAGAAACATATGAGTTCAATGATTCATTCAATCTTTTCTTTGTTGTGGTTATACTTATTGGTTCAATATCACTACCAATCCATCTTCTATTCAAGTCATCTGCAACTTTAATAGTGGTCCCACTACCTAAGAAGAAATCAGCCACTATGGAGTTTTCATCTGATGATGCAAGAATTATTCTCTTCAAAAGGCTATAGGGTTTTTGAGTATCATAGCCAACTCTTTCACCGGATGTTCTTCCAACCATATCAATATTCCACACATCTTTCATATTCACCATTGTATACCAACCAAGGTCATCCTTGAATTCCTGAACATTCTTGAAGCTGTAGGGTTTGTATCCTCTGTTATATGACTTCTCCTTCTGAGGATTGAATATATAGTCCTTTGTTTTTGAGTAGGCAAGAATATTGTCATGCTTTTTCGAAAATCTTTTTGTACTTGAACCCCCTGACTTATATGACCAGATTATCTCATTTATGAAATTCTCTTCCCCGAATATTTCATCCATAATAATTCTCAGATAATGGACCATTCTCTGGTCCACATGAAGGTATATGCTTCCTCTGTTGGATAAGAGCATCTTAATAAGTCTTAATCTAGTTGCTAGCATTTCCAGATAATGAAACTTGCTTTCCCATTTATCTCCATATGCCAGTACCTCGAAATCCTTTTTCTTGCCATGGATATTTACCCCTACTTTTTTATAGTAATGGGAATTTGAATAAAAAGGTGGATCTATGTAAACCAGATCTATCTTCCCCCCATATCCATTACTTATCAAATGCAGCATGGAATTTAAATTGTCACAACAATATAGGGTATTGTCTTTCTCAATACCCTTATTTGTATATTCCTTAATTAATCCATCATGCCAATCATTCAGATATCTGTGTACATTCTTACTAGAAGTATCCAATACCTGTTCCAGTTCCATTAGAATCCTCATATACTCCCCCTGATTAAAATGTTACTTTCTCCCAATCTATATACTTATTCAAAGTGTCCACAAATTTCTCCAGGTATTCCTTATGATTTTCATCAAATCTTTCTTTTATAGGGCTATCAATATCCAATACTCCAAACACCTTATGGTTTTTGATTATGGGAATAACAATCTCAGAATTTGAAGCTGCATCACAGGCTATATGTCCAGGGAATAGATGGACATCAGGAACCAGTTGTGTTTGTCTGGATTCCACTGCGCTGCCACAAACCCCCTTGCCCACCTGTATTCTGTTACATGCAGGTAATCCTTGGAATGGACCTAAGACTAATTCTCCGTTTTTCATCAGATAGAAACCAGACCAGTTTAGATTATCCAAGCAAGCCATTATGATAGCTGATGCATTGGATAGATTTGCAAGTTCATCACTTTCTGAACTCAATTGTCCCTTTAATAGTATTTGCATATACTTTAATCTTTCTTCCTCATTCATATTCTTTATGGGATCTAATTTAAACATGGTTTCCTCCTACAGGCTCATATCCACGTGACAATATCCACCAGGATTCTTCTTAAGGTAATCTTGATGGTACTCTTCAGCTGGATAGTAGTATTCCAATGGTAGTATCTCAGTAACTATTGGATCCTTATATTTTTTCTGCTCCTCATCCTTTACCTTCACAATGGTCTTCCTATCAGCTTCATCAGTATAATAGATTCCCGTTCTATACTGATTTCCAATATCTCCCCCTTGTCTATTCAAAAGAGTGGGATCGATTATTCTAAATAGCCTCTGGATTAAATGTTCCAAAGTTACTATGGATTCGTCATATTTCACATATGTGGTTTCCGAATGACCAGTTAATCCAGTGCATACCTCCTTGTATGTTGGCTCTAGTTTAGTACCATTGGCATATCCCACATCAGTATCCACAACACCTTCAATTCGTGAGAAGTACTCTTCAACTCCCCAGAAGCATCCACCCGCTAAATATATCTCCTTCATTTTATCCCTCTTTCCTTTAATTTATGAATAACAGTATTATAGGAACTAGTATTACTGTTATGACACCAGTAACTCCTATTGCCAATGAACTCATTGCACCTTCCACCTCACCCATATCAATGGCTTTGGCAGTTCCAACAGCATGGGATGCAGTTCCCATGGCGATTCCTTTGGCTATACTATTTTTGATTTTAAATATTCCCAGTAGTTTTTCACCAACTATATACCCACCTATTCCCGTTGCAAAAACAAAAATAACTGTCAGTGATGGATTTCCACCTAACATGTTGGATATCTCCATGGCTATTGGTGTAGTTGTTGATTTAGGAAGTAGAGAGCTTATGATCAAGCTATCCAACCCAAATAATTTTCCCATAATGAAGATTGAAGCAATTCCGACAATGGTCCCAACTGATATTCCAACTATAATTGGGATTAGATTCTTCTTTAGCAACTCCCATTGTCTAAACAAGGGTACCGCCAAGGCAACAGTAGCAGGAGCTAGGAAGAAGGATATTATACTTCCTCCCTTATTATATGCTTCTATATCTATACCTGTTAAGGTTAAAAATCCTATAACCAGAATCATGGAAACCAAAAGTGGATTTAACACCTGAAGTCTTAACTTCCTGGAAATCCAGCTGGCCAGCATGAAGGCAACTATGGTCAATGTAACACCAAAGACAGGGGTATTTACATATTCCATCATTTAGACCCCTCCCTTCTCTTATCCATATGCCTTATTAATAATTGTATGGTAAGTCCAGTGGTAACCATAACAACCATAAGGCTAATTCCAACGATTAAAATCAAGGAAAGGATATAACCCTCAAGTAAGTAAGCAACCGTCATTAAACCCACACCGATGGGTACAAACATAACTGATAAGTGCTTTATCAATACATCTGCGGCTTTTTCAACCATCTTTAAAGGTATGACTTTAAAAACCATTAATCCAAGTAGAATCACCATCCCCAAAACGGTACCAGGTATGGGTAAATTAAATATATTTTGTAATAGTTGACTTATCATGAGTATTACCATAATAAGTCCAAATTGATATAGTGTAACCATTTTATCATCCCTTATTTAGCATATAATAGAGAAATAACAGGTTTCAACCTGTTATTTCTAACTTTAGAATGGTGCAAAGCCTTGATCTGACCACCAATCTTCCTTATACATATTGTATTGAGCTGTAAATTGTTCAAGGTGAACTCTTTCCCACTTGATAAGAATATCATAAAGATTCTTTGCTTCCTCTAGTTGTGAGTCATTCTTTGCTTTTGTATAGAAATCTATTGAATCATTTTCCATTTGGATGCCTATACCAAATACTGACATTGCCAAGGAAGTGAGGGACTTGTCAAGTCTATCCCAATTGTATATATCTGGTGATGGAGGGCCTTCCTCAAAAGCAAGAGCTTGGTCATCCTCCTTGCCATCCTTGATTTTATCAAATAATTTCTTTAAGTATTCCACATGCTTTAGTTCCTCATTGGCAAGTTCCATCAAAGCTTCTCTGCTTCCTCCATCTCCTGCCTGACTTGCTGCCATCTTATAGAACTCATAACCTTCAACTTCGTTTAAAATTGCCTGTTTGATTACATTTAATTCATCTTTATACATATAATCACCCTTTCAAATAGTCTACCCTTATATTTTACCCATTTGTATGCCGATATCACTCTAGAATAAGCATAATAATATTGAGATTACTGTATTTCAAATAAATAAATCTTATCCTTAATTAATTCCTTTTTCTCTAAATATTCCTGGAAGGAGTTTATTGGACCTATTAATTGAAGTAGCTGGTTACCTAAATTCTTGACTGTGCAGTTGCTTATGAAGTCAATACTAGGATCCATAGAGAATCTATGGTTGATCATTTCCATAAGCTCACTTTCAATCTGTATGGTCTGATTTGAATCTATCTTCATACCTTCCATGGACTTTCTTACTATATCCTTGTAAACATATCTTAGATAATGCATGAAGCCTTCAAAATCCTCAGCATTTGTGCCATCTTCTATTTCAAATATTATCTTGAAGAACAGGTTCCATCTAAAGTCCTTGTTTATAACATCAAGGATTCTCTTACCAAACTTACTGGTAAAATCATCTAGATATGATATTTCCCGTTCAAAGTCAATATAGTTATTAAAGTTCATTGAGTGCTTGCCAATATCATTTAGTCTATTTAGGATTCTCAAGAAACTATCACTATAGCTTCCATTGCCATCCTCTGCTCTCATAAAAATGAAGTTTACTATTACATCTGTTGATTTCTTAAAGTCAACCACAAAGCCTACCTCTTGCCTTACCTTAATTATATAGACATCATGAATTGTCTTTGATAATAGGGACTTAAGCTGTGCCTTCTTCGTAGGAGTTGAACTGGCATCCATACTGCTCAGATGATTGTAGATAAGCATTAGTTGCCTATCAATCATGGTTAGGTTATCCTTGATGGAAGACATTATATCTCTGAAGAAGTCCTCTGTAAGCATGTAGTTGAAATTCTTGTATAATACTCTATGATCAATATCCCCCCAGAAAACATTTACCATTGACTTTATTTGAAGCTCAAAATTAACTGATACTCCATCTTTGGAATACTTTCCATCTATCTTGAAGATCTCAAACCCATTTTTTTGTATCTGGGGCTGTTTTTCTTCCAGATTGAGGGAAATACTTTCATTAAGAGGATTTGAATAGTATCCGTTCTCCTCTTGAATACTAAATAGCCTTACAATATCCTGATAAATCTTTGCCTCATCCTCAATAAATCTACATTCAATTCTAAAACCAATAAGATCAGACAGACTATCCACCAGTGCCTGAGGACTTTCATACTTTAGGTAAAAATTATGTCTGAGTATTTTTTCCTTCAAACTTTCCGCAGACTTAATTCTGTAATTTACATTGAGAAAGTGGTCCTTAATAAACAGGCTGTCATTGAAGAACTTCTCCAGTTCTCCTGCAACTCTGTTAAGTTCATCAGACTTGTTTTCAATAAGCTTAAGTGTTGTATCAATAAAATCAAATAGCTCTAATTTCATTTTAAACCTCCCTCTCAGACCTACTTTAATTATATCATACTACTGAATATTGTCACATAAAAAAAGGGAGAATAAGGGTTACAAAAAGGCTGAGAGAATCTTTTCTCCCAGCCTTTTTCTAATGATTTTAGAACTTGTCGTAATAAATCTTTTCTTCCTTAACACCTTTATTAGTTAAGCTTTTTACCACCGAGTCGATCATTTGCTCATTTCCACATAGATATGCTTCCTGATTGTCATTCTCCTCCAAAAGCTTGTCTATTGCATTATTTACACGGCCCTTTTCTCCACTCCAACTTGTGTCATCATCCTTGATTCTAGATAGAGTAGGCACGAATTTAAAGTCATACAAGGTTTCTTCCAAGTGTTTGAAATAATCCAGCATAAATAGATCATCTGGAGTCTTGGCTCCAAAGTAGAATCTTGCCTTTCTCTTAATATCATTATCCTTCATGTAGTTTAGTAATGAAAGAATAGGTGCAACACCAGTACCTGTGGCAACCATTATCATCTCTGCATCCGTATCCTGATAATAGAAGTCTCCAAATGGACCATTTATTGTAACCTTATCTCCTTCTTCCAGATGATGATGAACATAAGTTGTTGCTATACCCTCAGGTACAAATCCAATTATAAGTTCAAGATGTGTCTTTTCTGTTGGAGATGAGGCAATGGAATAAGCCCTGTATACTTCTTCATCATTACCCTCATATAGTGGTGCTTTTAACTGAACGTATTGACCAGGTTTGAAGCTGATTTCCTCACCCTCTGGTAATCTAAATCTTAGCTTCTTAATTGTATCAGTCAAAACTTCAATGGATTCCACTGTGGCCTCAAATTCCTTTACATTAAATAACTCATCAGGAATTTCAATTTTTATATCCTGCTTTACCTTACATTGACATGATAATCTGACATGATCATCCAGCTCTTCCTGTGATAAAAAAGGGAGCTCCGTTGCCAATACCGGTCCACCACCATCGTGAATCTGAACCTTGCAATATCCACACGTACCTTTACCTCCACAAGCAGAAGGGATAAATATCTTTTCAGATATCAAGGTTGATAATAGGGATGAACCTCCATCAACTGTGTACTCCTTCTCTTCGTTTATGGTTAGCTTTACCTGTCCATAATTTCCAATTGTTCTATCAGCTATGGTAAGCAACACAGCAAATATTGCAGTTATAACTGTAATTGAAGCAGTTGAGATTATTATCGTATTCATATAATCCCCCCTATTGAATCTGTACGATTCCAGAAAAACCTATGAAAGCCATAGCCATTAATCCAGTTACTATTAAGGTGATTCCAGGGCCCTCTAGTCCTTTAGGAACTGTAGCTCTCTTGAGACGCTGTCTAATTCCTGCCAATGCAACTATTGCCATTGTCCAACCGATTCCAGATCCCACTGCAAATGCAAATGACTGTAGGAATGAGTATTCTCTTATTATCATAAATAATGAAACCCCCAGGATTGCACAGTTTACAGTGATAAGAGGTAGGAATATTCCCAAAGCATAATATAGATTAGGAATGTACTTTTCCATGATCATTTCAATAAGCTGAACAAATGCTGCAATACTTATAATAAAAATTATAAATCTTAAGAATTCAAGATTGTATGGTACTAGAATGTGATGATACACTAGATAATTAATAATTGAAGTACCTGCCAGTACAAATGTTACTGCTTGCCCTAAACCAAGGGATGTATTAATTTCCTTTGATACTGCAACGAATGAACACATTCCTAAGAAGTTGGACAAAATCATATTGTTGGTAAATATGGCTGCTATAAATATTACCATTGGATTAAGTTCAATCATGATTTAGCCACCCCACTTTTCTCATTTTTGTGCTGGACATTGTATGATATCCAAATAACTATTGCCAATAGGAAGAATGCACTTGGAGGCATTATCATTATTGTCCATGAAGTCCACCAATCTCCAAGAATTCTAAATCCAAATAGGGTTCCAAAACCCATGAGCTCTCTGAAGAAAGCGATGAATAGAAGCACTGCAGAATACCCTATTCCATTGGCAACTCCATCTAAAAATGATGGCCATGGCTTGTTCTTCTGTGCAAATGCCTCTGCACGACCCATGATAATACAGTTGGTAATAATCAAACCAACGTATGCTCCCAGGGTCTTTGAAAACTCTGGTAAGTATGCTTTTAAGAATATATCCACCATGATAACATAAGCTGCTATTATTAAAACTTGAACCATCATTCGTATGTGTTTCGGTGTGAACTGCCTAATGGCTGATATTGTAAATGATGATAAAGCAGTTACAAATGTAAGCCCCAATCCCATTATAAGTGAGTTGGTTAAGGAATTAGTTACAGCCAAAGCGGAACAAATTCCTATAAGTTGTCTAAAAACAGGGTTATCAGACCATACACCCAATGAAAATATCTCCTTCGAGCTTTGCTTTGCCATGGACTATTCCCCCCTTCTTTCAGAAATGAATCTGTGTATATCTTCGTTCATAAAGTTAGCAACTGATTTTGATGTAAGTGTTGCTCCTGCTATTGCATCCACATTCCCGCCTGGTGATGGATTATATACTATATAACTGCCTGCTGTAGCCTGGGATACATCAAGGTTTCTAAACTGCCCTAGAAATTCCTCATCTTCAATACGTCCACCAAGTCCCGGGGTTTCAGATTGGGTGATAAAGGTTAGTCCCAGTAAGGTTGAATAGTCTTCAGAAATCCCAACATAAGCAACTATTCCTCCCCATAGTCCTGGACCTGCAGCTGGAAAAGCATAACCAAGTACAGTATCTCCATCCTTGTATATGAATAAATCCCCATCCTCTTCTATCTTCTGTGTAAATAGACTATTAACTCCATCCACTGAAGTATCGGAAACTGGAATGTCAAATACATATAGGATCTTGGTTTGAAGATCATACTTTTGATTTTCAGCAACCTTATCCGCCGTTGATACTTCCATGAAGGCTAGAACAAAAGTGAAAATAGCAGTTAATATGGACATAAAAACTATTGGGTACCAGAATGTCTTCTTCATGCTGTCACCTCTTTCTTCTCTTGAGCCTTCTCCTTCTTATATCGTTTATATGCATTTACACCTTCATCTATTATCGGTGCAAATGTGTTTCCTACTAGAATGGCAAACATTACTCCTCCTGCAAACAATGCATAACCTCTTATAATTACAGTTACAATGCCAATTATAACTCCGTAAATCCACTTGCCTTCCTTGGTCTTTGGAGAGGAAACTGGATCAGTAGCCATAAATACTGTACCAAATAGGAATCCTCCTGCTATGAATCCATACAATGGATTAGGAATCTGACCTACTCCAGCAAAGTATAAAATGGAGCTAAGACCAAGAAAACCCACTACGCAACCAGCCATAGTTTGCCATGATGCAACCTTCTTGTAAATCAAATAAGCTCCTGCCAATACAATTAACACCGCACTGGTTTCTCCAATGGAACCTGATACATTTCCTATTAATAGTTCTAGTGGGGATAACATTGTTCCTGAATCTCTAAACATCAGCATTGGTGTGGCAGTTGATACCATTTCAATGCCCTCATTCAGATAGGTAAACAGACCTCCAGGAAATGATAAAGAAGCCTTTGTCCAAGAAATTGTTAAAGGCTCTGGGAAGGATATGTAGATAAATGCCCTTGCCACTAAGGCTGGATTGAATATGTTCTTCCCAAAACCACCAAAAACCATCTTCCCAAATAAAATACCAAATACAATACCTACTGCAGCAATCCAATATGGTGTGGATGGTGGTAGGGTTAGAGTATACAGTATTCCAGATACCAGCACTGCCTCAGATACCTTCTTATTGCTTTTCTTCTCATATACATACTCTGTTGCAAAGCCGAAAATATTAACTACTAATAATAGCACTAAGACCCGTAGACCAAAAAAATATGTAGCTGCCACTACAAGCGGTATAAGGGAGATAATTACAGTTCTCATCATTTTCTGCTTGATAAAATAATTCTGAATTAACTTAGAAAACAAAAGATCACCTCCATGATAAAATTGTAATAAGTTCATACTCTATTAATACCACATTTTACCTGTTTCATTCAATAGATATTTAGTCCCTAAAAATATTATGATACAAAACATATTTATTGTGGTATATATGTCATTGAGGTGATTAAATGCAAGTATTTGAAAAGTATAAGATAAAAGATATGGAATTGGAGAATAGAATTGTAATGCCTCCAATGTGTATGTATTCCAGTGATAATGAAGGTGAGATTAAGGATTTTCATAGGATTCATTACAATGCAAGAGCTTTAGGTGGAACTGGTCTGATTATTCAAGAAGCAACAGCAGTTGAACCAAGGGGAAGGATTTCATATAGAGATCTGGGTATCTGGGATGATTATCATATTGATGGTCAGAAGAGGCTGGTTGAAAGTTTAAAGAAATACGGTAGCAAGGTGGGTATACAATTAGCCCATGCAGGAAGAAAGTGTGGTATAAGAGATGAAGATGTTATCGCACCATCAGCTATTGCCTTTAGTGGCGATTATGTAAGTCCAAGGGCAATGGGTAAAGAAGATATTAAAGAAGTTGTAAATGCATTCAAGCTTGGTGCTAAGAGGGCTTTGGAAGCAGGATATGATCTTATAGAGATTCATGGTGCACATGGTTATTTAATTCATGAGTTCCTCTCACCATTAAGTAATAAAAGGGATGACGAATATGGCGGAACCCTTGAAAACAGGGTAAGATTTCTAAAGGAAATTGCAGGTGAGGTTAAATCTGTATGGCCAGAGGAAAAACCTCTTATATTAAGAGTCTCAGCCAGTGATTATGCAGATGGTGGGATTGATATTGATGAAATGATAAAAATCATAGAATTGGTTAAATCTGATTTTGATATGATACATGTAAGCTCAGGTGGACTAGTTCTGACTGATATGAAGGTTTATCCTGGTTATCAGGTGTCCTTTGCAGAAAAAATTAGACAGCTATGTAACATTCCAACTATTGCCGTTGGACTAATAAAGGAAATTGATCATGTGGAAGATATTCTAAATAATAATAGAGCTGACTTAGTGGCATTGGGTAGAGAGCTACTTAGAAATCCTCAATGGGTATTAAATGAAAAGTACAAAACTGGTAAGAAATACAGCTATCCAGATCAATATTTTAGAGCGTACAGATAGAAGATGGTTCCATAAGGAGCCATCTTCTTTATTCATATTTCATAAATCTTTAATATATCTTAATTCCAATGGACTGTTTGAAAAATGACTTTCCTTACTCTTTCCATCATATGAAAACCCGCATTTCTCATAAAATTTTCTGGCCCTTGGGTTCTCTTCATAGACCCATAATAGTACCTTCCTACAGCCAGCCTCCCTTAGCTCTCGGATAACATTGTCCATAAGAGCTTTACCTAGTCCCATCCCCCAAGATTCCTCCAGGGTATACAAGGAGTAGATACTTCCACACAATTCCAAACCTTCATCATTGTCTGGGTTGGCAAATGCTAAACCACATGGCTTATTATCAATAAAACCTATTAGTACTATTTCTCCTTGAGA
>JAUWAD010000020.1 GCA_030602225.1 Bacillota bacterium
CCTGAAGAAGGCAGTACCTTTATTAGTCATGCCTTCAGGTACTAAAACCATATAGGCAGAGGCTCCATATCAATGGCAAATCGGAAACAACGAAATATATTTTTTATACTAAATGCGACAACTTGCTTGACAAACTCCGATTGCGATATCACCTTACTCTTATACAATTTAACAATTGAGATAAGAGAAGGGGATAAGCTTCTAAAACTGACCCCCCTGTTATAACAGTTCATAAATCTACGTATGAGATATCATCTAATAAATAGTTGTACAGAATTTCTCTCATTAGGAAACCAACAACATATATCAGTTGTACCAATAACTGTTGTCTTAATTGATGTTTCTTTTTGAAACCAGTGCCTGATTAAAATCTAAACCTTTTACAATTTCACTATCCACTAATTCAAGCAAATCTCTCACTTCACCAAACACAAGGACCCCATAGGATTGTATCCCATAGTCTTCCGCATATTCTAATGCAGATTTATAAAATTCATTTTTCTCTGGTCTATATTCCAGCACACCTATAGCATCTTCTCTATCAATGACATATTTTAACAAACTCACATAATGTTGTTCATAAGCTTGTGCCTCTATATCAGTATTTTCATCTTTTCTTCCGACCGGATTAACTAGCCAGTCTAACATGAAAAATGCTGGATATTTTTCTAAAATCTTTTCATCACCAAGAAGAGCAGTACTTCTTTTACTATTCATCAGCTGTATTCCAATTAACTCATTGTTTTTATCATTTGATGAGTCTGTTCTTATACCAGCCCACTCAAATTCAATTTCCGGATATGCTAACTCCAGCTTATACAATTCATCCATAGTTAAATCATTATGAAAAGTGATTCCTAGAGATACATAGGAAACTGGATTTAACTCATTTAAGTGATTTATGACATTCTGTTTTCTGTCTTCAGTATAGTTGTCATCATATGCATTTGGATACCTGATCCCTTGAAACATATTGGAGTTTAGTATTAAATCTCTTTGGGAAGATTCTATTCTTCCTCGCTTAATTATTTGATTAACGTTATAGTTTTCACCAGTAAATACATCTCTATATGAGTACATAACATTGTATATTGCAAACCCTTGATTATCTGCATATACCGTGCTTGGACTCATACCCGGCATGTTCAGTTCTGAAATAGCATAAATGTCAAAACTTATGTCATTGTCTGATTTTCCTACTGATACTTTGTTTGGATTGTAATATAGAGAATCAACCAATGGTGATACTACGTAAATAATCCCGATAAAAAGTGTAACAACTATCAGCACTGATGTAATCACTACTTTTTTCAATCTATTGTTAACATTCTTCTTCAGTTTATTCGTTTCTTCTTCGTGAAACTCGAAACTAGCTTTATTCGATTCATGATCAAATCTTTCATCTATAGATTCCGATATAAACTCTTCTACAGCTTCATATCTTTCTATCTCTTGCTCAATAATTTGTTTTTCTTCATCGTTTACTAACCCTTTTTTATACCGCTGGAATAAATCTTTATAGTTCATTTTTTCCCTCCATTTCTTTTTTAAGTTTGTTTCTAGCTCTGAATAACATTGTCTTAGCAGCACCTTCTGTGAGACTCATTGATCTACTAATTTCTCTAACTGAAAAATTACAGAAATAATATAGAATAAGGATTTCTTTATAAGATTCTTTAAGATTGATTATTAATTTGTATAAATAATTCTTGTCCTCAGAATCAATAATCTTATCCAACGGAGTTTCATTATTAGTAAGCGTTCTCTCCAGAACACTTTCACTGCTATACTCCCTATTTCTCTTAATATGATCTACGTACAAGTTCTTGCAGACTCTGAACAACCAATACTTAACATAATTTACATCATCAACAGATAAATAGGCTTTAAAAAAGGTGTCACTAGTCAAATCCTGCGCTAAATGATGATCTTTACACAGTGAAAAAGCATAGAGATATAATTCTCTGTGATATTTTATATATAATTTTTCCATCTGATCATTTATCACACTGACACCCCTTTCACTACATAAACGAATTATAATGATTTAGGTTACACTTTTATTTAAAATTTCTTTTGCTGTCTAAATTAAAAGCTGACTCAAAAACGATACAAGTCAGCTATAGAAACTCTTCCATTCTATTTTGTTAAATCATTCAACTATAATGGCAAAACATACATACTACAGGGTAAACAAAAGTACTACTTCTGTTCCCACAGATTTAAAACACACGAAACTGCATGATTGATTTTCCCATGAACTCCTTGATTTTACTTACTATTTCCGTTCTAGCAGACAGACCGTCTCAACGTGGGGTGTTCTAGGGAACATGTCCATGCACTTAACCCTATCTATCCTATATCCATTAATTTTAAACTCTTTAAGATCCCTAACTAATGTGGAAGGATTACACGAAATATACACAAATCTTTCAGGTTTAAAATCAATAATCTTATTAATTGCCTTTGGATGAATTCCATCCCTTGGTGGGTCCAATATAATAAGATCTGGTCTTATATTAAGATTATCAACTGCATTGAACACATCATCAGCAATGAATTCCACATTATCCAACCCATTTAGAAGCGCATTCTCTTTTGCCTTCTCAACAGCCTCCTCCACAATTTCTATGCCTATTACCTTTTTAGCAATAGGCGACATCATTTGTGCTATAGTCCCAGTTCCGGAGTAAAGATCAAATATTACTCGTTTTTCATCACTTCCAGCGAATTCTCTAGCTATGGAATAGAGCTTCTCTGCACCTATTGTATTTGTTTGGAAGAAGGAGAAAGGTGATATATCAAATTTTAACCCTAAGATTTCTTCCCTTATTATATCTCTTCCATATAGTATGTCTAACTTATCAGCTATTACTACATCAGCCAGTCCATCATTAGTTGTATGCAAAATTCCTTTTATCTTTCCTTCTAAGTCCTTAATGCCTAATAATGAATCAACATAAGCTTCTTTATCAAACTCAATCTGACTTGATGTAACAAGATTTACTAAAATCTCACCAGTACTTTGAGCTCTTCTAACTACCAGATGCCTAAGCAATCCTGTATGACTTCTCTTATTGTAAAAATGTAGATTCCTGTCATCAAAGAACTTTCTTGTAACTTCCCTAATAATGGTAAAGTCCATATTTACGATATTACAGTCATAAGTATTAACAACTTCATAGAATCTATTTTTCATGTGAAGTCCCAAGGCAAGTGGCCCATCCTTTTCTTCATCACCAAATGAGTACTCCATCTTATTTCTATATCCATTTATCTCTGGAGAGGCTTCAATTCCTTCAATATCAACGTTAATCTCTGCCCTTCTAAACAAATCCTTTAACTGATTTAACTTAATCTCCAATTCCTTATCATAAGTTAATTTCTGATAAGTGCATCCTCCACAAATTCCAGTATGGGCACAGCCATTTTCAGTTTCATAAGGGGAAGTCTCAAGAATTTCATAGATTTTACCCTCCCAGTATTCTTTCTTTCTTCTTGTAACATTAATTTTTACCTTTTGTCCAACAATACCGCCTTTTACCCTGATTTCAGTTCCTTCAAACTCTCCTATTCCCTTGTTGGGAAATTCAACCCTTTCTATATTCATATCTATTAATTTGTTTTTTTTAGCCATATTTGCCTCCTAATAATTAAAGGAAGACCTTTAAGTCTTCCCCTTGATTTAATATTATTATATAGAAATACATGAGTAATTACAAACCAAATTTAGTACTCATATACCTTCCTGTAGTCACTTGGATTTTTGGCAAATGAATAATCTACCCTATTGCTATAATAGACTGCATCAAATGTGGTATCCACAACAACCCATTTTCCATTGACATACACTTCATTCCATGCGTGATATACATCAATATCTTTGTTATAGCCCTTAACTAACTTTATAGGAATTCCCTCACTTCTTTTCATGGCAGCATAAAGGGATGAGTAATCATAGCAAATTCCACTTAAAGCTCTTAAAACCTGATCAGGATCAGGGGTATACTCAGTGGTTATGTTATTAATTTTATCATAATCATACTTTACATTTCTTACAATGAAATCATAACTTAGATTAAGTCTCTTGGTTAAGTCCGTTTCTCTTCCTATGAGCTCTAGGTTCTTTACTGTTGCGGCACTATTTGGTGTCCATCTTATGGTCTGGATTGAATTCAGATAGACTATGTTAGGGTTAGATAGATTAATACTTACATTTTCTGTCTTAACATATGCATATCTGTTGTCTCCAACATTTCGCATAACACTTATACTGTAATCTCCATTTCCCATTTGAAGTGGGAATCCAACTATTACTCCATCTGGAGATAATGGGTAATGGTATCTACTTGTTCCCTTTGTTATCATTACTCTTATCTTATCAGAGGATAATCCTTTATGTCCCACTTTAACTAAACCCTTTGTCTTAGCCTCAGATATATCAATGCATGTTCCATCTTCACAAATTGAATCTCTTATGGCTAATACAGGTGGTAAAGACATGGAAATATTATAGAAATTCTCATAAGTTCTCTTCACTAGAATTAAAGCCTGCTCCCTGGTGGTATTTTCCAAAGGTCTAATTTCAGTTGAGGTTACACCATTCATTATCTTATTCTTGTAGACAAATCTCATGGCATCCATTGCCCAGGAGGCAATATTATTCTGATCTCTAAATGGAAATGTTCCGGATATGTTCTTATCCAGATTAGAAATACTCACATTCAAAGTCCTATAAAGCATGACAGAAATTTCCTGTCTGGTAATCCGATCCAATGGTTTGAACTCAGTGGATGATTTTCCATTTACTATTCCTAAATTATATGCCTTGAGAACCTCAGTATTTCTGGTATCTCTAAAGGGATTACTGGAATATATTGCTTTCTTTCCAGTTAAGGCTTCATATAACTTAACTGCAATTGTTGAAAACTCCTCCCTGGTAATATCTCTTTTATAGTTATTCATTATGGTTGGGTAGGTTAGATTAAAGCTATAAGCTTCTCTTAATTCATTAACAGCCCAACTGCTCTGGGTTCCATCCAAGCTTAATTGAGTACTGGAAGCATAGGAATCTGTACTTCCAAAACTTAGAATGATAAAACCTAATATTAAAATAGTAATAACTTTCTTCAAAACCTCACCTCCCTTAAAGAATAGGAGTATTTATTATTTGATATAACGCTTTAATACATCCTGATTAAAACTGTATAAAAAAGCATCCTCTTTGGATATTATTCCATCATTATAGAGATTGGCTATGCTAACATCCATGCTTACCATACCTTCTTCTCTGCTGGTTTGAATCGCAGCATCGATTTGTGGTACCTTCCCTTCCCTGATAAGATTCCTAATGGCTGGATTAGCCAGCATGATTTCAAAAGCAGCAACTCTTCCATACTCCTCAGATGGTATCAATTGCTGAGATACAACTGCTTGAAGAACCGTTGATAGCTGAACCTTTACCTGTTGTTGCTGACCAGCAGGGAAAATGTCCACTATTCTATCAATTGTCTTTGCAGCCCCAAGTGTATGAAGGGTTGATAGTACCAAATGTCCAGTTTCAGCAGCTGTCAAGGCTGCGGATATAGTCTCATGATCCCGCATTTCACCAATGAGTATCACATCTGGTGCTTGACGCATGGCTGCTCTTAAGGCTTGATCATATGATATGGCATCAAGACCTATTTCCCTTTGCTCTACAATACTCTGATTATGCTTATGGAGATATTCTATTGGATCTTCAATTGTAATGATGTGACAGGATCTATTCTTATTAATAAGATCTATGATCTGGGCAAGGGTTGTTGATTTTCCACTACCTGTGGGTCCAGTTATTAGTACCAGACCTTTAGTCTTCTTGTGCAAATCTAAAACAACTTGTGGTTTATTGAATTTCAACTTGTCGTCCTGATTAAAACTTAAAACCCTTATTGCAACCGCAGCAGAGCCTCTCTGGTTATAAACAACAACCCTAAACCTTCCTACTCCCTTCAGGGACATTGAAAAATCCTTATCACCTTGCTTTAAATACTCCTGATAGTGTTCTTCCCTTGGGAAAATATTCAATGTCAGGTATTGTGTATCTTCTGGGGTCAATCTTTCCTGATTAATGGGTATAAGAGAACCATCCACTTTTAATGTTGGAGGAACTCCTACAGTTAGGAATATATCTGATGCGCCTTTATCAACAGCTATTTTTAGTAATTCGTTTAATTCAATCACTATCCCCTTACCTCCACATCCTCGAATTGGATTTCATACTTGTACTGAAACTCAATTGGAATTTCTCTCAAACTAATAACCTTGAATGATTCCATCTGGTAATCCAGTACTGTTCTTAATAATATTCTCCTACCCCCATCTGATTCAAAGATTCTAATCAGATTCATTCCTTCCATGGTAAACTCGATAAAAACTTCTGGATCTCTTTCTCTAATTATATCAGCAATTTGATCAATATTTATTACATTTTCATTATATAATAACAAATCCAATTGGTATCTGTACTCAGCCACCAACCCTTCCAAATGATAATAATCCCTTGTCCAGTTTGCATTTCTCTGGGCTAATCTGTAATCTGCCGATGCAGAAGATATGGCTAGAACACTGAATATTATTAACATAAGGAATGCTAGAATAATCAATATACTGGTGCTTCCCTTTCTATTCTTTAGCTTAGTCAAGAGAATCACCTTCCTCTGTGGAGATAAAAACCTTGGTCTCAACGGTGTATAAAGTCCTATTCACAGTCATTGACCTGAAGTATGGATTCTTTTTTGTGACTGTTATCCTTAGATCATACAATCCTTTTCCCATTGCTATTTCATCCTTATTATCAAGATAAAATTCCATTATGTACTCAGCATCTTCCTGAGTTTCTATAATTTCCCAGTCCTTATTAAAATAGATCTCCTTCACTATCCCATCTTGTTGTGACAAAGATTCTATCTTTAGACTGTTATCCGTTGGTTCATCATCCCATATTTCAGCCTTTATGGACTCAATAATATAGTTGGAGTAATAAACACTATTATCCAAATCAAAGGATCTAGTATTAATATCTTTGGAGTATGCAAAAAACAGGAGGATAAATGCACCTGCAACAGATAGAGTTCCTACTGAGATTATTAATTCAACTAATGAGAATCCCTTTTTTCTATTGTTTTTAATTCTGAGTAAATTACTAATAATCATGTGCTAGATCTCCTCACTTAGGTATAAAAGCTATGAATCCTTTAAAAGACTTCCCCTCAACGCTGATTGTTTCAAAATCAATCCCTTTATTTTCAATCATATTAATGTTTAATTTCTCCAAACTTGCTATTGGATAACTGGAAGTGGGGTTAAACTCAGTATTGCTTAAAAATACACCTTCTCTTAAATATCCCTCATGATGAAAGATAATAGTCTTAATGTCTTCTCCCAGCACTGTATCCGTTATGACAATACCCTTTTCCTCCACACCTGGCAAGCTTTCTACACTGATTCTATTAACTTCCATATTCTGTCTAAACTTAGTATAAAGGTAGGATTGGGCAACCCTAATCTGAGATTCATCTTCTATTGTTTCCTCTGAACCTCTATATGCTCCACTGGCACTTACCACCAGACTTATTGTTGCCAATGAAAATAAAATAAGCAATAGCATGGTAAGAATGAACTCTGTTGAAGAACTTCCTCTTCGCTTCATAGACGCACCTACCTTTTGAATACTGCCACGTTTGGCATCATATTTGAACCCTGGATATCATAGAATACAAAGTAAATTCTCTCATCCACAATCAACCCATAATTCTGAACTAGATAGACTATATCAGGAGGGTAACTACCCTCAAGGGCATAACACTGAATGGCAGCTGAGAGGATTGCAGTCTCAATATTCTTAGTCATCTCCTCTTCCTTGGAACTTGAAATGTTATTTAAGGAAAATATTCCAAATACTAGAATAGATAACAGCAAAACCATTATTATTAAATTTTTTGTTCCAAAGGTCTTGATAAACTTCATTGTTATTGTGGATAAAATAAGTTCAATCCCAAATTATATCCACAAACACCTCCCATCTATTAACATATTCTAGCCAATTGTAGACATTATCTGGATCATTGGTAGCATAACTGTCAATAATACAATGGCTACAACCAGGGACAGGACAATTACCAATGTAGGTTCAATAGTATCCGTTATCTTCTTGGTTGCTCTATCCAATTCCTTCTCATAAATAGTACATAGCTTATCCAATGTATTATCAACATTTCCAGATTTCCAGCCAATATTTATCATACTTGTAAATAGTTTTGGAAATACATCAGTTCTCTCCAATGCTTCAGGAAGGCTTATTCCATTATTTAGATCATTGCTAGCTTCTTTTATCTTTTTTTCAGAATGAATGTTTTCTGTTAGAGGAGCTGTGTATAGCAGGGCTTCTTCATAGGGTATCCCTGCTTTTACCATCATTAGAAAACCTTGAGAAAACCTTAATGCTGCAAGCTTTTTGAAAAGATCTTTACTTAATCTGGAATTGAGTTTGAATGTATCAAACACTTCCTTTCCCATTGCTGATCTGGTGTATATATATCCAATAGCAACAGACAATATGAGTAGTGCCAGTAATCCAAAACCTATCTTTTCAAGGGATTCACTAAGTTGGAATACCCATTGAATTCCAGTTGGCAAATCTCCGCCTAAGGATGTAAGAACTTCCTTAAATATTGGGAAAACCTTTATGAAAATCAAAAATATAATTCCAATAACAAGAACAAAGAGAAAGGCAGGATAGATCAACGCACTTCTTACCTTATATCTGGCTTTCTCCATATTGTCGTAGTAAGCACTTAATCTCTCCATTTCAACATCCAGCATCCCACTCTTTTCAGATATTTTAGTCATCTGAATGAAGTAATTGGGAAACACGGAAGTGTCCTCCAATGCTTCATGTAGTTTTCTTCCAGATTTTATGCTTTCATATATCATATCAACAGTATCCCTAATTCTACCTTGCTTAAACTCAAGCTTCAATAATTCAATAGCATCCAGATATGATACACCTGACTTAAGCATAAGAGATAATTGATATGAAAAAAGCGATAAATCATCTAGGTTTAACTTTTTATTAGTCACCCTTTTTTTCTCACTCACAGATTAATTATTCCAAAGAATAACAATAATCATTGTTTATCTTTTGGAATTTCCTCCCTTCCTTTCCAAGATAATTACATATGAACGTACTTTTTTACACTAATGTGTATATTTGGTTTTTTTATACCCATTTTATCTTCCATGATGCATTAAATATTAACCTCCACCTCTTAGAAAGTTTACTTTTAGCTGATTAATGAAATCTTCTTCGATTTCTTCGTCTACCTGAATTTGTAATATTACAGTTATAAACTTCATAGGGCCGATGAATTCTTCAACTTCCTCACCTACTTCTACAATCCATCCATTTCCATAAAATGTATCTCCATCATTTCTAATGGATATACCATCAAAAAATTCTTGGAATTCAAATCTTCTAAAGGATTTATACTTCTTAATAATTTCTTTCATTTTGTATTCTCCTCCACATTACTTTACCCTATTAATATTGTATCACTATTTATGGTAATTGTGCCAAAAACACAAAGAAGATGACCCTTATTTGATCATCTTCTCGTAACTAAACCAGCGATATTTTCTCTTCCTTTAAACTGGCATTTTTCATATTTAATACTCTTTCTCCAATTTCCTCAACAAAACCTTCATCATGGGTCACAATTATTATGGCCATACCTTCACTTGCCAGTCTTTTGATAACTTTGCCTATTTGCTTTGTGGTTTCATTATCCAGTGCAGAAGTAGGTTCATCAAAGCATAACACTGTTGGATTTAGCATGCATGCTCTTGCTATTGCAACTCTTTGTTTCTGACCTCCAGATAACTGAAATGGATACATATTTTCCTTACCTTCGATCTCTAAGGTTCTTATTAGTTCATTGGCTCTTGATTCTATGTCATCATCACTGGATTTTTTAAGATATTTTGGTGCTAATAGAAGGTTCTCCATTACACTTAAGTGGGGAAATAGATTGAAGTTCTGAAATACCATCCCTATCATCCCCCCAATTATCCTGTAATCCCTTTCTTTTGATATGTCTACTCCATCTATTATTATTTTACCACTATCAATTTGCTCCAGATTATTTAGACACCTTAAAAGGGTGGTCTTTCCCTCCCCTGATTTGCCTTTAATACACACAATTTCACCAGGACCAACTTCAAATGAAACATTTTCGAAAATCTTTATACCATCAAATGATTTGCTAATATTCTCCACATATACACTCATAATACTTCTCCTATCTATAATAATTGTATCTTTTCTCTATCATTGTCAGTGCTTTAGTCAGAACTGCAACAATTACCAAATATACCAAAGCAATGAAGATATATGGACTAAAGGCTGAATATACATTTGATACAGATCTAGCAGCTTTTAATATGTCACTGGCTCCCAGTATATATACCAATGAAGTATCCTTCACCAGGGTTATGACTTCATTACCCACTGCAGGCACAACGGTTTTAATTACCTGAGGAAGTATTATTTTCATGAAAGTAAAAGATTTGCTCATTCCAAGGACAGTGGCACCCTCATACTGTCCAATATCTATTGCGTTAATTCCCGCTCTGAAAATCTCCGCAAAGTAGGCTGTATAATTCAATATAAAAGCTATATATATGGCCTGAAATCTGGAAAAGGAATAACCTATTACCGGTACAAAGTGAAATCCAAAGAATATAAACATCAATTGTAGTAATAGAGGTGTTCCTCTCATAACATATATATATCCTGCTGTTATACCAGATACCAACCTGTTCTTTGACCGTCTTAGCAAAGCAACAACAACTGCCAGGGGTAGTGCGAAAATAAGAGTGACAGCAAATACACCCAAAGTAACCTTTAATCCTTCAATTGTCATAGGAATTAACATTTCTAAAATTCTCATATAAACATCCTCTAATTCACAGTATTTTCGTTATTAATTCTTGGAGAACCATTTTTCATAAATTTCATCATACTTGCCATCAGCTTTCATATCTTCTAATGTATCATTTATTTCTTTAAGAAGATCTTCATCAGATTTTCTAACACCGATTCCGAACTCCTCAGGTCCTAAATCTTCTTCCAGTACTCTATAGTTGTCTTCACCTTTATTATTCATGTAATATCTTGCCATAACTTCATCAACGATTATTGCTTCACTTCTCTTTGATTCAAGGTCATTGAATACATCAGTGAATGTAGCATATTCAATTAGCTTTCCATCCTTTAGAGATTCAATAAATCCAACTTCTGCTCTAGCAGCATCCAGGGAGCTTGACTCAGCTTGCGTAGCTACCGATTTGCCTATTAAATCATTAAGATTAGTTATAGGTGAATCCTTCAATACTACAACGACCTGTGCATTAGCTAAATATGGAGTCGAAAAATTTACCATTTCCTTTCTTAACTCGGTTATCGTGTAACCATTCCATATAAGATCTATATTCCCAGCATTTAATTCCGTCTCCTTCATTGACCAATCTATCGGTTGAAATTCTAACTCCCATCCGTTTCTAGCTGCCATTTCCTTAGCTAGATCTATGTCAAAACCAACTATTTGACCACTGGCATCTCTAAATCCCATGGGAGCAAAAGTATCATCTAAACCCATAATTATCTTTTTACCTTCTACATCTGCTTCCTGTGAACACGCTGATGCCATAACACCAATTACCAAAACCAAAACCATTAAAAACATACCTTTTTTACCAAAACTCATCATCTTTGCCATCTCCTTATATTAAAAATGTTTTTTCAGACTAAAAAACTCTCGTCCTCTAGTCTGTGCTAGAGGACGAGAGTTAATTCCCGTGGTTCCACCTCTGTTCAATAACACCTCACGATGTTATCCTCTAAGGGTACAATAATTCTATACCCCTGCACTATAACGGGTGCTTCCCGAATCCAGCTACTCCCAAATGGTTTCACTAATCTGCTCGAGGATGTGTTCAACTTAAGATACATGCACATTTTCACCAACCATGCACTCTCTATAAAGTATCACAAAGTTTACTCTTTCCTGTCATCGCATTAGCATATTAAACTGATATTTCATAGAATACCACCAAAACACTTTTTTGTAAAGCATAAATTTAAAAAAGATTGGAGAATTTCTTCTCCAACCCTTTTTCTACATTAATTTAGCTATTCTGTCTGCAAATTCCACTGGATCGTCAATATCTAATCCCTCAATTAATCTTGCTTGATCATATAAAATTGAAGTGTATAGTTCAAACTTATCCTTATCAATTGAATAGGAGTTTTTTAACTTCTCAAAAATTGGATGATTCGCATTTATCTCAAGAACCTTATCCGCCTTTACATCTGAAGAATTTGACATAGTCCTTAATATCTTCTCCATTTCAATGGACACTTCACCCTCACTGGATAAGCAAACTGGATGAGTCTTTAAACGTTTGGAAAATCTTACTTCCTTTACTTTATCCCCCAATATATCCTTCATAGCTCGGAAAACATCTTTGCCTTCTTTGGCTTCATCATCAGTTATCTTTTCTTCCTCAAATCCTAAATCACCACTGGATACTGATCTAAACTCCTTTTCTGAGTACTGATTCATAATCTTTAAAGCAAACTCATCAACCTCATCAGTAAGGTATAGTATTTCATAGCCTTTATCCTTAATAATTTCTGTTTGAGGTAACCTATCAATTTTTTCCACTGATTCTCCAGTTGCATAGTAGATATACTTCTGATCTTCTTTCATTCTTTCCACATACTCCTTAAGGGTAACTAACTTCTTTTCAGTGGAGGAATGGAATACTATCAAATCCTGTAACTTTTCCTTGTTAATTCCAAAGTCATTGTAAACCCCAAACTTTATTTGCTTACCAAAGCTACTGAAGAACCTCTCATAGGTTTCTCTGTCGTTGTTCAATAAACCCATAAGTTCATCTTTAATCTTTTCTTCAATCTTTTTAGCCATCAACTTAAGTTGTCTATCATGTTGTAGCATCTCTCTTGAGATGTTTAAAGAAAGGTCCTCTGAATCTACCACACCTTTTACAAAACTGAAATAATCTGGTATTAGATCTGGACATTTATTCATTATTAGAACTCCACTGGAATACAGCTCCAATCCCTTTTCATACTCCTTTGAATAATAGTCATATGGTGTTCTTTCAGGGATAAAGAGAATTGCATCATATCTTAATGTTCCATCTATGCTCATGTGACTCCATTTAATAGGTTTATCATACCCAAAATGCTTTTCTGAATAGAAGTTCTCGTAATCTTCCTCCGTTAGCTCATTCTTATTCTTTCTCCATATGGGAACCATGCTATTAATGGTCTTTTCTTCTTTAACGGTTTCATAATCATCAGAATCAGGTTTCTTCTTGTACTCTGATACGTTCATTTTTATTGGATATCTTATAAAATCAGAGTATTTTCTGATGATACTCTTTAAATTATACTCATCCAAATACCCATCATAGTCCTCATCTTCATTGCCATCCTTAAGGGTAAGGATTATCTTAGTTCCGATTTCATCTTTGTCAACCTTTTCAACAGTATAGCCATCTGCCCCTTCAGATATCCACTTCCATCCTTCTTCCTGCCCAAAAGCTCTACTTACTACTTCAACCTTCTTAGCGACCATAAATGAAGAATAGAATCCTACTCCAAATTGACCAATAATATCATATCCATCTTTTATTTCTGTGTCTTTCTTGAACTGAAAACTTCCAGATCTGGCTATGGTTCCCAGATTATCTTCAAGTTCCTCCTTAGTCATACCTATTCCCTTATCTTCTATTGTTAATGTTCTATTTTCCTCATCAGGAGTAATTCTTATATAATAGTCATCCTTGTTAAAGGATATACTGTCATCCACCAGAGCTTTGTAATATATCTTGTCTATGGCATCAGAGGCATTGGAAATTAATTCCCTCAAGAAAATTTCCTTATGAGTGTAAATAGAATTGATCATTAAATCCAATAGTCGTTTGGATTCAGCCTGGAACTCTCTTTTATCCATATTGTCTCTCTCCTTCTATATGTGAAAATTAGCACTCTTAAAGCTAGAGTGCTAATTTTAAATTAACATATATCATTTTTATTGTCAATAATCTCATATTACTCATTCCAAAAATCACTCAGAAATTCTATTATATCAATTTTATTTTTAACCTCCTTATAACCATTCCATTCCTTTGGCATAAGTTTTCTATATAATCCCTTGGAATATCTATCATCAATTAAAAGTATTGCACCTCTATCTTCCTCAGTGCGAATAACGCGACCCACAGCTTGAAGAACCTTATTCATTCCAGGAAATGTATATGCATAATTAAAACCTTCACCTGTTTTATGATCAAAATACTCCTTGATTATATCTCTATCAAAGCAAATTTGTGGCATTCCCACACCTACAATCACTGCACCAATTAACGAATCCCCCACTAAGTCAATCCCCTCAGAGAATACTCCTCCCATTACAGCAAATGCTATAAGATCATATTCCAGATGAAATCTACTTAAAAACTCCTCTCTTTGGTATTCATCCATTGAATTATTCTGTATTGTGATATTTAAACCTGGGTAGGAATCCTTGAATCTTTCATATACCCTTTCCATATACGCATAGGAGGGAAAGAAAATCATGTAATTACCCTTCCTAATTGAAAAGAATGAATAGATCTGCTCCACAATCTCATCATATGTATCTTCCCTATCCTTGTACCTGGTGGATGTATTTCCCTTTACCATAAGTCCAAGGTTCTCCCTTGGAAATGGGGATTTAAGTATCATATGATAATCCTCTTTGCTTCCACCCAATACTTCCATGAAATAATCTATAGGTGTTAAAGTGGCTGAGAAGAATATACTGCTTTTTCCTCTATTTAGGTGATTTCTTATCATTTTGGATGCATCAACACAATATAGCTTTAGAACTATATCCTTTGATACTTCCTCTACGGTTGTAACATAATTATCATCATAATAATCAGATATCTTTACAAAGCTATTTAATTTGAAATAAAGCTCCAAAACATCATCATATCCATTAGTGTCTCTATGTTCCATTAGATACTCCTCCAATAAACTCATGCATCTTTTAATGGGGAAGTAGAGCTCAGTTATTTCTTCTCTTTGATAATATCCTTTCTTTATGTCATAGATGTTTTTTTGTTCATTCAAAACCTTTATTATGGAGTTTAAGCTCTTTGATAATTTCTTAGATTTATCCTTTACAATGTCTTTTACATTCTTAATCCAGGATTTTCTTATTTCCTCGGAAAACATTTCCCTAGACCTATCTACCAGATTATGGGACTCATCTATGAGAAATGCATAATCCCCTTTTTCCAGATCAAAAAACCTTTTAAGATAAACCTGTGGATCAAACACATAGTTATAATCACAGATTATAACATCTGAAAAGAGGCTTAAATCCAGTTGAAATTCAAAGGGACACACCTTATGCTTTATGGAATAGTCCAGTACAATATCCCTGTTAAAGGCATCCTCTTTGGTGAATATGTCAATAATCCCATCATTTACCCTGTCATAGTGACCCTTTGCATAGATGCAATCCTTGGGATTACACTTCACTTCATCATTTAAGCATATCTTTTCCTTAGCAGTTAATACAACGGACTTAACCCTCATGCCTGATTCTCTAAGAATGTCCAGAGAATATCTAGGTACTTCTCTAGTTATGGTCTTAGCAGTTAAGTAGAATATTTTTTCAATATCCTCCTCTCCCATGACTTTTATGGCTGGATAGAGTGTGGAGATGGTCTTCCCGATTCCTGTAGGTGCCTGGACAAATAATCTTGCTCCCTCTTTAATGGTCTTATATGCTGCTACAGCTAGCTCTCTCTGACCAATTCTATAATTTACAAATGGAAAGCTCAAATCCCTAATAGATCTATTTTTTATCTCACTCCAACTAAATGTCATCCCAGCCCAATTTATATACTTATCCAATAGGTTATAGAAGAAATTTTCAACTTCTACAAAGGTCATAGTCCTTTTAATCCTAACCACATCTTCTGTTTCAATGTGAAAGTATGTCAACTGCACACTGACTTCGCCGATACTATTCTTCAATGAATAAAAGTATGCATAGCAAATACCTTGAGCCCAGTGCCTTATGTTAAGGCCCTCCCCTATCTCCTTTAGATCTCTGGAAGTACTTTTAATTTCATCAATTACAACCCCATCTTCAGTAAATAAAACGCCATCAGCTCTACCTTCAATATTGAAGCTCAACCCCTGATAGTTTATGATTTCCTTAAGAGTAACCTCTTTAAGATCTCCTTTATTATAAGTCTTTTGAACCTTTTGATGTGCTTTAGTTCCCTCTTGAGCCCTGGACATTGACATGAATCTGTTGTCGATATCTCCCGATCTAAGAACGTACTCAACCAGGTTTCTAACTGAAATTCTTATTTCTCTATACATAATCTTACCTTCAATCTTCTAATACTTCTATCACCGTTACTAGATTTATATACTCTGACTCCCATTGTGACCAATGCATAAGTAACTCAGCTTTAAGTTTAACCTTTCGAATATTACCAGACTTAAGAAAGTCCTTAAGCTCATCACTAAAAACATCAGCATTTCTTATAACAAGTACTTTAAAGGATGGTCTAAAAACATGTTCATCAACAAATAGTATGTCTATACTGACAACATCATAATCTGTCTTTTGGGTTATGATGACAAATTGATCCTCATGAAGTCCAGAGCCATATTGAAGTTCACCTTCAATTATGCTTTCCCCCCTTAACTCAAAGGCCGCCTCCCTCTTATCTTCACTTAGATATTTTGATTCAACCTTAAAACCATTTATCTCATCCCCCACATTTAGTTCATCCAGCTTGTATTCCTTATCCCTTGTGCATCCCTGAAGGATAAATAATAAAACTATTAAAAATAGAAATCCCCTCTTCATTATTCTCCTCCTAACAAATACTCTTCTAAAGTTAACTCCCCTTCATATATAACTATTGAGTGATCTACACCAACATATCTGAAATGCCATGGCTCATAGCCAAATCCAGTTATGTATTCTTTGCCCTTTGGATATCTTAATATATATCCAAATCGATGGGCATTTTCTCTTAGCCACATTCCCTCTATAGTCTCGCCGAATTCCTCTTCCAACCAATACTTCATTTCTCCACCCAAGTCAAAAGCCAGTCCAGTCTGATGTTCAGAATGTCCTGGCTTAGCACTGTACAATTCTGTGTATTGAAGGCCTTCTGTTTGTATACTACTTTCATAGAGCCTCTTCTGGTAGTTGTAGCTTCTAAATCCCGAAAAAGCTATTATATCCTTATTTATCTCTTCTTTTGCAGTGTTAATCATTTTATCTAAGTGCTCTCTTGCTTCTTCATTCTCTCCTGGATAATAATCATATGGCAGTGAATAATCCTTATTTACAAGTAGAATTCCATTTATCCTCTTAAATACTTCTCCAGTTTCACCATCTTCAATTACCTCTTCATCAATCTCCTCAAAGTCATTGTCGTCTAACCTGTCAGATAAGTAATCCCCTATACTGTAGCCTTCTTGTCCATTATATGAAATTTTATACCAACCATTATCATATCCCAATACTTCAACCTTTACTCCAACAGGTAGTGTCCTTATTTTTTCAAAATTCGTTCCAGGTCCAGACCTCAAATTAAGGTAGTCAGTGGTAAAAAGATACTCTGATAAAATCACTTCTGGCTGAGATTCCAAAGGTTTGTTTTCATTGGGGCTTTGTCCTGAAATTGAAGAATCACCTTTATTAAGAAAATGTAGAACACTCATTACCCCTATCCCTAAAATGAATATTACTAAAACCATCACTATTTTTGATTTTATTCTCACAAGAACACCTCCTTATACTTTTTGAACTTTATCAAGGTTGGAATTTATAGTATAATGTAAGTTATTAACTAGAAAGGTGGTAAAGTATGCATAAAATAGTGGTAACAGCGGATAGCACATGTGACCTTCCCAAAGACCTAATAGATAAATACAAGATCAAAACCTATCCCTATACAATAATATTAAATGAAAAAGCTTACAAAGACAATGTGGATATTACTCCCAGTGTAATTTTTGATACATATTACAACGATGGTATTCTACCAAAAACATCTTCAATTAATGTGGGTGAATACATGGAATTCTTTAAGCCCTTGGTCGAAGATGGGCATAAGATCATACACATTAATCTTGGAAGTTCCTTATCATCATCCCATCAAAACGCATTAATTGCAGCTACTTCTTTTGAGGATGTATATCCCATAGATTCTTCAAATCTATCTTCTGGTACCGGACTATTGGTACTAAAGGCAGCTGAGTTAGTTACCAAAGGACTAGATATAGTTAACATTGTTGATGAATTAAATAAATACACCAAGAATATACACTCCAGTTTTATTCTTGATACCTTGGACTTCCTTTTCGCAGGAGGCAGGGTTTCCAAACTCACATCGGTGGGTTCAAATATGCTGAAAATAAAGCCTGTTATTGAAGTCAGCAATTCTCAGAATGGCTCCATGTCCTCGGGTATGAAATACAGAGGCTCAATAGAAAAAGTCATTCCAAAATATATTAAGGATAAACTTTCCCAATATGATAATATAAATGAGGATAAGATCTTTATTGCACAGGCAGGGTTGGATGAGGAATGCCTTAATATTGCTACTGAAACAATAAAAAGCATCTATCCTTCCAGCACCATAACATATACTACAGCCAGCTGTACTATCTCAAGTCACTGTGGTCCCAAAACTCTTGGACTATTCTTTGAAACCCTTAAATAAGGGTTTCTTCTATTTGTACAAATAAGTATTCTTTATGTGTTCAGGCCTTATCTCCCATATGTTTCCTTGAATAATAAATATGTTCCATTTATCTATCTGGAATACTCTCTTCCAACTATCCATAATTTTTCTTTTTTCCAAAGGATATAGGTTAGCTTTACTTCCCTGAAGAAATCCAAACTCATTTTTGAATCCCCTTCTTTTTAAATCCTCCAGATAAATCTTTTGATCTTCATCGTCCTTTGGAATATATATGTGATTTAGAACATAGTCCCATTTTGATCCATCAAAATAAATAACCTTGGATTTAGGAATCTCTAGCTCAAAGCACACAGTATCTTCCACTGGTCTGAGCATACTCTCTTCACTAACAGAACACCAAATGGGAAATTCAACACCTTCTGGTTTTGGTACTACCTTAGATGCTTCCAGTACAAACCATTTATATAATGATATAAAGTGGTCTGATATATCTCCATAGTTACTTTCTATATACTCTCTTTTATTTCTGAAAACACCATGTCTATGAAGATCATCCAAACTTCTAATATCTTGCCTTGTCCATAATTTTACATACTCTTCTGACATCATATCACCTTGCTTTTTAAAATTTGAAAATTCTATCTTTTCATTAATACCCCTTTTTTTGCATTTCACCTTCTTAATTTTTTATATATCTTGTATAATCTAATTAATGGAGGTATTCTATGGGAAAAGTATGCGTTTTGGAATGCAGAGATTACAATTACGATGATGTTATAAATATAGTCCATGGCTTGCTTGATTCGTTTGAAGAATTAAAGGAACTGAACCAGGGAAAGGTGTTAATAAAAACCAATCTTCTTAAGAAGAACAAGCCAGAAGATGGAGTCACAACTCATCCCTATGTGGTAGAAGGGGTTGTAAGATTCTTTCAGAATCTTGGTCATGATGTGATGATTGGAGATAGCCCAGGAGGACCATTTAATCCAATAATACTGAAAGGTGTTTATGAGGCTTGCGGTATTCTGGATGTGGCGAAAAGAACAAATGCTAAACTTAACTACGATACGGAAGTAATTGAAGTTAAGCCTAAAAATTCAATGTTGATTAACAATTTGAAACTGGTAAAGGCTTTTACTGAAGTGGACTATGTGGTATCTTGTGGCAAACTTAAAACCCATACCATGATGACGTATACTGGAGCAGTCAAAAATCTATTTGGAATGATTCCAGGAGTTACAAAAGCTGACTATCACCTTAAGATGAATGACCCCACCCATTTCGCCAATATGCTTATAGATGTATGTGAACATGTAAATCCCATATTTTCCATATTGGATGGGATAGAGGCTATGGAAGGTGATGGACCATCCAGTGGTGATATTAGAAATCTTGGATTACTTCTTGGGGGTACAAATCCCCATGAGCTTGATTATATTGCAACTTACATTGCAGGTTTAGACAATGTGCCAACAGTTATAGAAGCCAAGAGAAGAGGATTGTTAAAAACTGAAGATAATTCCATTACATTATCAGGAGTGGACATATCAAATTTAGAAATAAGACCCTTTAAGCTCCCTGGATCCACCCATGTTAATTTTGTATCCGGAAGGATTCCCAAATTTGTGGAGAGCTTCTTATTAGAGGAAATAAGACCTTACCCTCTTGTGAAACTAGACATGTGTATAGGTTGTGGTGTTTGTGTTAAAAACTGTCCCCCGAAGGTAATAAGACTTGAATATAAGAAGGCAGTCATAGATACAAGTGGTTGCATAAGGTGCTTTTGCTGTCATGAGTTATGTCCTGAAAAGGCAATTGGTATTAAGAGACATCCATTACACAAATTAGTCTTTGGAAAGTGAGGAGAATAATATGAAAAATTTCAAGTTAAACAAAGATGATACTATGCTTCTAATCATCGACATTCAGGAAAGACTTATCCCTGCTATGAACAATAGTGAGAAGGTTATAAACAATAACCAAATATTAATAACAGCCTTAAGACAAATGAATGTACCAATTGTCTATACTGAACAGTATCCCAAGGGTTTAGGTAAAACCGTTGGTGAACTTACTGATTTACTTCAAGATATCAAACCCCTTGAAAAAATGATTTTCTCAGCGTTTAATAAGGAACTTAAGGATGTCCTTATTGCCAGTGGTAGGGTTAATGTTCTATTAACGGGAATGGAAACCCACGTATGTGTGTATCAAACTGCAAGGGACCTAATACAGAATGGCTTCAATGTATTTCTAGTATCTGATGGGGTAGCATCAAGAACTAATGAAAACTACAGTATTGGTATTAATTTAATTAAAGATATGGGTGGGGTTATCACTTCAACGGAAGTGGCATTGTTTGATCTATTGGAAGCAGCTGGCAGCGATGAGTTCAAGATGGTTTCAAAACTAGTTAAGTAATATAAAAGGAGAGTTGTCAATGCCAGACTTAGGTGCATTTTCTATTAGTTTAAATGTTAAGGATATTGTAGAATCAAAAAAATTTTATGAATCCCTTGGATTCAGTGAATTCTCAGGGGATATTGAAAGCAAGTGGATAATTCTGAAGAACGGATTTACAGTTATAGGTCTTTTTGAAGGTATGTTTGAGAGTAATATTCTAACATTTAATCCTGGGTGGGATCAGAATGCAAAAAATCTTGAAAAGTTTATGGATGTTAGAGAGATTCAACATCACTTGATCAAAGAAAACATTCAATTAACCAGCAAAGTAGATAATAATACAATGGGTCCAGGTTATATTACTTTAGTGGATCCAGATGGAAATCAGATTTTAATTGACCAACATAGATAATATTCTTAATTTCAATAAAAATGGTGCACCAAGGTAAGTGCACCATTTTTATTAATCTATACCAGCCCATCTTTTTTCAATTTTCTTTATTTCATCTTTATTTTTACATCCACTAATACCATCTTTTCCACAGGATAGTATTGCAATGTCATAATATAATTTATCGTAGAACATTTAACCTTACCTCCGTAATCTCTATTTATTTTATTAATTTACTCTCTGACCTGTAGTAGTTCTCCTTCTTCCCAGCCCATCTTTTCTCAACTTTCTTTAATTCTTCCCTATCTTTACATCCACAAATTCCATCTTTGCCACAGGATAATATTGCTATGTCATAATACAATTTTTCATAAAACATTTAATTTCCCTCCATAATCATTTAATATCTTATCAATCTATTATCAGATATATAGTATAATTTTTCCTGGTCATTTTTTCTTTGATTTTCAAGGCGGTATAAGTATTCAATTAACAATAGGTTTGGATCTCCGAACATTTTATTCACTCCTTTTCTTTCCTTCTCACTTATATAACGGATGTAATGTTTAAAGTGTCCAAAACTTTTTTTATATTTTTTTATTTTTCTATATACACCCACGGGGTATAGTGGTATAATAAGTGTCGTTGATTATATTGAATGGAGTGATAAAATGGCTTATATGAATATTGAGTTTCCAGGTGGACTTAAAGTTAATGCAAGAAGTAGTAGACATTTAATAGAAACAGATCAAAATGGCAGTGTACCAACACCTTTTGAATTATTCCTAGGTTCTTTAGCTACCTGTGCAGGTATTTTTGCCCTTGGTTTCTGCAAGAATAAAGGATTGCCAACTGAGGGATTGGATATTTCCATGGATCTTGAAATGAATAGAAGTAATGGTATGATATCTAAAGTTATCTTTGATGTAAAACTTCCAGAAGGGTTCCCTGAAAAATATAGAAGTGCTATAGTTAATTCAATAGAACTTTGCTCAGTAAAAAGGCATATGCTTACACCACCTGAATTTCAGGTTCGAACATCCATATAATTAAATCCCTATCAAATGATAGGGATTTAATTATACTCTATTTTTGTTACTTCAACATTAAACCAATTATAGTCTATGTTTGGAAGTTTCCATATTACATTAACCTTATTTGGTATTATTTTGTGATCAACTACTTTATACTCCGTAACTTCACCAATGCAGTTAAACATTGGTGAGTTAGGTTTGATATCCTTATATCTCATTGCACTTACCTTTTGAACCTCTCCCTCATCATTAAAATAATAATAAACTTCTCCTACTACACCTCTATGGCTCATTACAACCTTTGCAGTATACTTATCTATACTTGTCCATTTCATATTCCTGTTTAAAGCCGCCTGGGGATACCATGGCATTTCCATAAGATATCTTTGAAATGTTGATTGATTCAATTTATTGCCATTATACACATCTACTACTTTCAAGATATTTAACACTCTCATTTCCAATGAACCAATTCCCTCTAAAAATAAATCTCTTCCATAAGTGTAAACAAATGGCATCATTTCAGCTTTTACACTCCACACAAATGAAGGTTCAATAAGTCCTACATAGTGCTTTGCTGATGAATATATCCATTTGTCTTTATCCATATCTAATTTCATATATCCTTTTTCTTCAATGTAAGCATATTTCTTCCAAGTACTCCCCACAACACCAGACTTGATTAGCCATTTCTTTACATTATCAGGTAAGTGGGATATGTCTTTCATACCTATCTCCCCACCCTTTATAGAATCTTGATTATCTTTAAGTGTCCTGATTTCATTTTTTACTCTCTTTTTAAATCTAATAGAAATAGTATTACTTAGTATGAAGACTATCAATATTATTATTCCAAATATGTATATTATCATCTTAAATATTTCCATTTTTTCCTCCACATGCTCTGACTTAACTTTATTATACCTTTGCTTAGTTCATGCAACAAGCTAATACTATAAATACTACGATTCACATATTTTTTAGGTAACATTAGTATGGTTAACAGAAATTATTTGGGATATAATATATGTTGAGGTGATATAATGAAGAATTTTGAATCTAAATTTGTAGATTATGCTAGATTGATAGTTGAAGTTGGTGTTAATGTTCAAAAAGGTGAACCCCTTGTGATATCCTCTCCAATTGAAGGAGCTGATTTTGTAAGAGAAATGGCTAAAATTGCCTATGAGAAAGGTGTAATTGATGTATATGTAAATTGGACTGATGATATTCTTACAAGGTTAAAGTATGAAAATGCTCCTCTATCTGTTTTTGAGAATTTTCCAAAATGGAAAGCTGATGCTCTTGAGGATTATGCAAAAAAAGGTGCAGGTTTTATCTATATCTCCGCTGAAGATCCCCAACTTTTAAGTGGTATCGACACAAACAAAATTGCCGCATTCAATAAGTCTTCAGGGATTGCATTAAAGGAATATAGAAACTATACAATGAATGACATTAACTCATGGTGTGTTGTATCTATACCTTCAAAGAACTGGGCAATGAGAGTATTCCCAGAATTAGAAGAACAAACAGCTATGGAAAAACTTTGGGAGGCTATATTTGAAGCTACTCGCATGAATACGGATGATCCTGTTAGTGCATGGAGGGATCATTTAAATAATCTTGAAAAGAAAGTAAGTTATTTAAATGAGAAAAAATTTAAATCCTTACATTATTATTCATCTAATGGTACTGACTTAAACGTAGAACTACCTGATGGACATATTTGGGCAGGTGGTGGTGGTAATAACTCAAAGGGTGATTATTTTGTTGCTAATATGCCCACTGAAGAAGTATTTACAATGCCCCATAAGTTTGGTGTAAATGGTGTAGTTTTTAGTTCTAAACCTCTTAACTATGGTGGAAATTTAATAGATGAATTTAAACTGGTCTTTGAAAATGGTAAGGTTATTGATTTTGATGCAGTAAAAGGTAAAGATCTTCTTGAAGAACTTTTGAGCATGGATGAAGGAGCAAAATATCTAGGTGAAGTAGCCCTTGTTCCATATAGTTCTCCAATAGAAAAAGCTGGTATTCTATTCTTAAATACTTTGTTTGATGAAAATGCAAGCTGCCATTTCGCTTTAGGAAAAGCATACCCCATCAATATAGAAGGTGGAGCTAATATGAAAAACGAAGATTTTTCTGAGTTTGGAGTCAACGATTCAATAGCTCATGAAGATTTTATGATAGGTACAAGGGATCTTAAAATTGTTGGAACTACAAGCGAAGATATTGATATAGTAATATTTAAAGATGGAGAATGGACTATATAATTAAAAGAGGGTTCCTAAATAGGAGCCCTCTTTTATTATTCTTTGGAATTAAGTTTTTCAATTACATAAGATGGTAGAGCAAAACAACCTTGGTGAAGATCAGAGTTGTAGTATTTGGTCTCTAATCCTAGACTCTCCCAATCATC
>JAUWAD010000062.1 GCA_030602225.1 Bacillota bacterium
GGATAGAGGTGAGATTATGAAGGGAATAAAATACGATGAAAATGGATTAATCCCAGCAATAGCTCAGGATATTGCCACTGGAAAGGTATTGATGCTTGCATATATGAATGAAGAATCAATAAACTTAACTTTGGAGACAAAAATCGCTCACTACTATTCACGCTCCAGACAAGCTATTTGGAAAAAAGGAGAAACATCAGGAAATATTCAGAAAGTGGAAGGATTCTATTATGATTGTGATGGAGATACAATACTTCTAAAGGTTAATCAAACTGGTGTTGCCTGTCACACAGGTAGTTATTCCTGCTTTTTCAATAAGGTAATGGAAGATGAGAATAGTGAGAATGTACTAGAGAAGCTTTATGAAGTAATTCTTAACAGAAAGGAAAATCCAAAAGAGGGTTCCTACACCAATTATCTATTCCAGGAAGGGATAGATAAAATTCTTAAGAAAATTGGGGAGGAGTCTTCGGAGGTAATAATTGGGGCTAAGAACTCAAGGGAAGAGTTGATTTATGAGGCCAGTGATTTGGTATATCATCTTATGGTACTATTGGTTAACCAAGGGATACCACTTGGAGATATCTTCAAAGAATTACAGACTAGGATGAAGTAGGAGGGATAAAAATGATTTATACAGATCATCATGTTCATACCTATTACTCTCCTGATAGTAAGGCAGATATCAAGGAGTATATTAGAATCGCCAAGGAAAAGAATCAGGATTTTGTAATGTTCACAGATCATATGGACTTTGGTGGAACAGATCCTGAATTTCAAGAAGGGATTGACTATAAAAAATACTTTAAACAGATGAAAGAAATTGAGGAAGAAATGGAGTTTAAAATAAGAATTGGCGTTGAAATCGGGTATGAGAAGAATTGTAGGTCACAAATAGAAGATTTCTTATCCAGATATCCCTTTGATTACGTAATTGCATCGATTCATTATGGGGATGGTTTTGATTTTTATCTTGGTGATTTTTTCCATGGAAAAACACAATATGAATCATATTTAAGATATTTTGAAATACAACAGGATATGGTGGAAAACTTTGTGAATTATGATGTTTTGGGGCATCTGGATTTTATAGTCAGGTATGGTCCATTTGATGATAAAAATTACGATTTTGAAACCTTTAAACCAATTATTGATGCCATTATGCTAAAGGCCATCAATGAGGGTAAGGGGATAGAAATAAATACATCAGGATTAAGGGAACCTAATGATACTTTCTATCCTAAGAATCAGGTAATAGAAAGATATAAGAATCTGGGAGGAAGAATTTTAACCATAGGCTCTGATAGTCATTTTAATCAGCAGTATGGTTCAGGAATATTAAAGGCCGTTGACTTCTTAAAAACAATTGGAGTTAATGAAATTTCAACATTCAGTCAAAGAAAAGAAGATAGAATAAAACTTTGATAAGTGCATTAAGAACCTTTATATTCAAGTAGTTTAGCAACAAAGAATCATAATAATCAGACAAAAAAATAAACAAGATTAAAAAATAATCATAAAATTCCTTGACATATAATTTCTACCGTGATAGTATCGATTAATAATTTAATAAAAAATCCTCATCCTTATGGGTGGGGTAGAGGCGCGATATTTAATAGTAGCTATATGGAGGACGGAATCCATTGAAGTATAGCAAAAGGAACTATCGCCGAAGCTTTAGAAACCAAAATCTATTGCTGGGACTATACCCAACAGGTATAGAACTGTCATCACGGTATTTGCTCGGTACTGTGATGGAGAGCTATCTCACTATGAGCCAGAAAGGAGAGGAATGTCTTTTAGCTTTGCTATGCGCATATAAGCACCTGACAATCCTGTTAGGTGTTTTTGTTTTGTCAAAAATCAAAGAAGTTAAAAAACTAAATTAAATTACGAGGTGAATTGAATGAACAATAGGTTAAATGCAACAAGGTCAATTATATTATTATTAGCATCAGTATTAGTGGTTTTTATGGGAATTATTGTAATTAAGGCTAACTCCACAGTTGTACTTGCAACTGCAGGGGCAGTGGCAATGGGACTTTCAATGCTATGGGGAATAGCATGGGAAGATTTAGAAAGAGACTTGATGGATAGTATAAGATCCATGCTACCATCAATTTTGATATTATTAGCAGTTGGAATGCTAGTTGGATCATGGATACTTTCAGGAACAGTGCCTGTAATGATGTATTACGGACTAAGGGTTCTTACTCCTTCAACATTCCTGGTTGCTGCAGCACTAATCTGTGGATTGATGTCAGTTATGGTTGGTACTTCTTGGGGCACAATAAGTACTGTAGGTGTGGCACTGATGGGGGTATCAGTGGGCCTGGGAATACCACTACATTATACAGCAGGAGCAGTGGTTGTAGGTGCAATATTTGGTGATAAGTTATCCCCTTTATCGGATACAACAATTATGGCTTCAGCCGTATCTGATGTGGACATAGTTGAGCATATTAAATACATGCTTTTTACAACACTACCTGGCTATGTAATTTCTTTAGTCTTATATTTTATAATAGGCTCAAGATTTGGTGGGGGCACAATTGAAGGTGGAAATTTAGAACTTATTCTAACTACCCTTCAAGGAAACTTTAATCTTAATCCAATTCTTCTATTACCCCCAGTTGTGGTATTATTCCTAATTTATAAAAGAAAACCAACACTCCCGGTATTTGCAGTGGGGATAACCCTTGGAGGAATACTAGCCATTACTTTCCAGGGAAGCAGCATTTTAAGTGTTGCTGGTGCGTTGAATACAGGATTTACAAATAGCACAGGAGTTGATATTGTAGATACCATGCTACTTAGAGGTGGATTAAGAAGTATGCTGGGAACAGTTGCACTTTTAATTGCTGCTGGAGTATTTGGATCTCCATTAAGAACATCAGGAGTCATCCAGACATTACTGGATAAAATCAGCAATTCTGCAAAGGATGGAAGAGGAATGTCATCTGCAATTTATGTTCTTCATGGTGGATTATTTGCAATTACAGGAAGCTACTATGTAACCTTTGCAGTTCTTGCTCCCATGGTGAGACCACTGTATGATAGATTTGGATTACACAGAAAGAACTTATCAAGAACCTTGGAAGATACGGGAACAGCATTTGCTCCTATAGTACCATGGAGTGTAACTGGTGCATTTATCGCAAGCACATTGGGCGTGGAAACTGTAAATTATATAGCATATGCTCCAATGACATATATTGGAATCATATTGGGATTGGTTTATGCAATAACTGGATTTACTGTAGCTAAGACAGAAGAGACAGGAAAGACAAAAATAAATAGAAAATTAGTGGGGCTGGTGAATCAATTTGAATCATGACAGATTAAGAAATACTTACTTTGACTTAATTGGAATAAATAGTATTAGTGGGAACGAAAGGGAAATTGCATCATATTTAGGGGATAGACTATCAAGTATAGGTCTGGATGTCCATTTTTCAGAAATGGAGAATATAGGTCCTTCAATATATGCACAGTTAAATGGTCAAAATGATGGACCTACAATTCTGATGATTGGACATATGGATACTGTTGCTGTTATGGATGGCTGGAATACTGATCCTTTTACACCAATTATAGATGGAGATAAGGTTTATGGTTTAGGAGCCTGTGATATGAAAGGTGGTCTTGCATCTATCCTTGAAACTATAGCAACAATTGTTGAAGAAAATATTCTATTAAATGGCAACATAAAAATAGCATTTGTCTCTGATGAAGAGGTCTTATCTAGGGGAACATATAAGCTAATACAGGATGGCCTAAAGGCAGACATGGCTATTATGGCAGAATGTAGATTTCAAGAGGCAGCAATAGGTTTTAGAGGCAGATATAGCATTAATGTTACAGTGAATGGACAGACTGGTCATGCAAGTCAGTATCCCTTTGTTGGAGAAAGTGCAATCATAAGTGCCTCAAGATTAGCCATAGAGATAGAAAACTTACCAACAATTAACCATCCTCAGATGGGAGGAGGTACTTGGTGTATCAGACATATCCAAGGAGGTATTAAGAGCACACTAAATATTCCTGATAAGTGTGAGATATTTGTTGATAGGTATGTTACTCCAGAAGAAACATTTGAAAGTTGCAGAGATCAGATACTAGATGCTGCCAAAAGACTAGGTATGGGTGGCAAGGTAATAGTAGAATTGGTTCCAAGGGAGATACCGTATTTAGAGGCTTTTGAAATTCCAAGGGATCATTCAATGGTAACAACTCTTCAGAAAAAGTATAAAGATATAACTGGAGAAAATCTAAGTGTTGGGTATGATAGATCTGTATGTGATTCCAATTTCCTAGCTAATATTGGAAACATACCAACTGTAACTTTCGGTCCATCAGGAGAAAATCTTCACAGGTCAAATGAATTTGGATACTTAAGTCAGGTTGAAAAAAGTACCTTAATATACATTGAAACCATAAAGGATTTGTTAGGATAGAAAAAGTATAATTGTATTTAATAAAATGTATCCCTCAATTATATTGTGAAGAGGGATACATTCTTTATTTATAAGGTTATGTGTAAGCTAAATCAAAGACTATAATAAGATATAGAAAAAATAATACTAATTAGAAATAAATTTTTAAAATGGGGTTGACATTATTACTAATTAGTAATATAATTGAGTCATGGAAAATAAAAAATCTTATGGAAAAGAAAATGATTTGAATTTAAAAACTGTAATTGCCCTTAACAGAAGTTTTCAATCCCTGCGTAAAAGAGAATTGAAAACAATTAAGAAAGGAGGCTTGACCCTAGCTCAATTTGGAGTACTTGAAGTTCTTTATCATAAAGGGGACTTAAGAATTTGTGATATTATTGAGAAGACTCTTTCAACTGGTGGTAATATGACAGTGGTTATAGAAAACCTCTTAAAGGATGGATTGGTAATAAGATATCCCGATCCAAATGATGGGAGAGCAAGTCTTATAGGTTTATCTGAGGAAGGTAGAAGGATAATTGAGGAAATATTTCCTGAACACGTAGAAAATATAGGAAATATATTAGAACCTCTAAGTTCTGAAGAAAAACAGCAGTTAATAGATTTATTGAAGAAATTAAGCTCTGGCGTGGAATAATCTCGCCAAATTTTTTAAAACAATAGTACTAATTAGTAATAAAGGAAATTTCATGTAAATTCCTTCATATATAAAAAACATAAATTAAAGGAGTGTATTTAAATGAGTAATGTTAAATTAGCAGTTGTATATTATAGTATGGGTGGAACAAACTACCAGATGGCCAAATGGGCTGAAGAAAGTGCTAAGGAATTGGGTGCAGAAGTTAGGCTAGTAAAGGCACAGGAATTAGCTCCACAATCAGTAATTGATTCAAACCCAGCATGGAAAGAATTTACAGAATCAACTAAGGATGTGCCAGTAGTAAAGAATGATGATATTGAGTGGGCAGATGCAATAATCTTCAGTGTACCAACCAGGTTCGGAGTAATGGCATCACAGATGAAGCAGTTCCTTGATACTACAGGCGGTCTTTGGGCTCAGGGTAAAACAATAAACAAGGTAGTTAGTGCCATGACCTCAGCTCAAAATCCCCATGGTGGACAGGAAGCTACTCTTCTTTCATTATATACTATGATGTATCACTGGGGAGCATTAGTAGTAACTCCAGGATATACTGATCCAGTTATATTTGGAGCTGGTGGGAATCCTTATGGAACAAGTGTTACTGTAGGACAAGATGGTAAGATGGTTGAAGATGTTGAAGCTGCAGTAAAGTATCAAGCAAAAAGAGTTATAACTGTTGCTGAAACCTTTAAAAAGGGAAGTAATTAATATAGAAAACACAGCCTTTGTGATTAAAAATTACAAGGGCTTTTTTGTTTGCTTTCATAGTAATATTGATTATTAGATTTACTATAGTAGAGTGGTAATGGTAAACTATAGATGATAGGAACAACTTCAATATAAGAGAGGATGATTGTATGAAGATAAAGACTTTCAAGGTAGAGCAATGGATGAATGATTATGAGAATGATGCAATATATAACCTGGGAGAGACATGTATCGACTCATTGACCATTGGTGAGCTTATTGAACTATCAGGTCATGATGTGGATAATTATCTAATTGATTTAAAGAATCTAAGGATGACCTATGGTCATATTCATGGTTCAGAAAGACTACTAAGTGGAATTGCAAGTCTTTATAAGGATATAACACCAAGACAGGTTATTCCAACCCACGGGGCCATTGGTGCAAATCACCAGGTTATCGCATCTCTAATTGAGAAGGAAGACAATATGGTTTGTGTTCTACCCACATATCAGCAGCATTATTCCATCCCTGAGTCCATAGGAACAGAGGTCAGGATTCTTCAACTTAAACCAGAAAATGGATTTCTACCTGATATTGAGGAGTTAAAGAATCTAGTGGATGAGAATACTAAGATGATAACAATTAATAATCCCAATAACCCAACTGGATCCTTCATGCCAGAGGAAGTATTGATGAAAATCGTTCAGGTTGCCAAAACTGTAGATGCATTTATTCTATCTGATGAAGTATATAGAGGGATATCAGAAGATGGAAGTTATATGGTATCCATAGCAGATATCTATGATAAGGGAATATCTGTTGGAAGTATGTCAAAGATATTTTCCCTTGCAGGCCTAAGAATGGGTTGGATAGCATCAAAATCTGAGGATGTAATAAGAGAATGCTTAATCAGAAGGGATTACGACACAATAAGTTGTGGTGCATTGGATGATCTATTTGCCAGTCTTGCTTTGGAGAATAAGGAGAAGATATTTAAGAGAAATAGTGAAATATTATTTAAGAATAGGGAGATTCTCCATCAATGGGTAAATGAAACAGAAGGTATTAGCTACCTAAAGCCTGTTGCAGGTACTACTGCCCTTTTGTACTATGATAGGGATATTCCATCATATGAGCTTTGCATAGGACTAATGAAGGAAAAGGGAGTGCTTTTTACGCCAGGGTCAGCCTTTGAGATGGAAGGCTGTGTAAGAATAGGATATGCTTTTGATTCAAAGACTCTTAGAACTGGATTGGATAAGTTTGCGGAGTATTTAAGTGAGAAATTTTAAAAGGATAGGTGATAATATGACTATATTGGAGAAAGGAAGTTATCAACATCAGATGCCTACTCAGAATCCTTTTGTTGCTTCCATGCATCATATGGACTACTTCCCTAAGGGAAATGGTAATATGGGACCAGCTTTAATGAAGAAGGAAAATGAAGGATTTAATTTAAAAGCTGACTGGAGGATGTACTATGGTGAAGATGTACCAGGATTTCCTGCCCATCCCCACAGAGGATTTGAAACTATAACCATTGTCACTGAAGGGATGGTAGATCATACAGATGGTCTTGGATCCAGAGGAAGATATGGAAATGGAGATGTTCAGTGGATGACTGCTGGAAAGGGGTTACAGCATTGTGAGATGTTTCCACTACTTAATGAAGATAAGGAGAATACTTTGGAACTGTTTCAAGTCTGGTTAAGTCTTGATCATAAGAACAGGATGGTGGAACCAGATTATAAAATGCTCTGGGATGAAGATATACCAAAGATAGAGGTGGGTGAAGGGGATAAAAAGGTTAGAATAACCCTAATAGCTGGCGAGTTGATGGGTAATATGGCGGTAAAACCCACTAAGGACTCATGGGCAAATAAACCTGAAAATAATTTATCCATCCAGTTGATAGAAATGGATCCTGGTGTGGAGTATGAACTTCCAATTTCAACATCCACCTTAAAAAGATCCATATATAATTATTCTGATGGGACTGTAGTAATACTTGGTGAGGAGTTAGGTAAAAAGACGTACATGTTCCTCTCAGCAAATAATTCTACTAAAGTACTAAATGTTTCAAATAGAAAGGCAAAGCTTCTATTGCTGGAATCAGAACCAATTAATGAACCTATACTGGCATATGGTCCCTTTGTTATGACCACAAAGGAAGAGATCAGACAAGCTTATGATGATTTTCAAAGAACTCATTTTGGAGGTTGGCCATTCCCAAAATCTGAAGTTGCTCATTCAAAGGAGATGGGAAGGTTCGCAGAGTATCCAGATGGAAGAGTAGAACGACCATAAGGCTATAATAGACTATTAAATACTACCCTGCAAAAATTGCACCATGCAAATAATGCAGGGTAGTATTTTGCAATTTATGACTATCTGATAAAAAGCATGAAACGATGAAGGGCTAGATTAAGGGATTTATTATTAATCAAAAACATGGCAAGGATTTTGCATATATAAATATGTAATTATTTATACTCCAATTTTACATATGAAAGGAGCGAATAGGAAAGCGTTAGCAAAGTTGTGTTGCAATAATACTAATTTTAAGAGGAGGATATTATGAAATTTGAAGTTTTAGAAGGTCTTACTACAATTAAACTTGATTCAGCAGTAACATTGGCATTTGCCGCAGCATTATTACTTATTGGTTACTTTGTAAAAAACAAGGTGAAATTACTGGATAAATACTGTATACCAGCTCCAGTAATCGGTGGATTCATATTCATGTTTGTTACCTGGTTAGGTCACTTAACAGGAACATTCTCTTTTACTTTCGAAAATATTTTCCAAAATGCATTTATGCTTGCTTTCTTTACCACAGTTGGTCTAGGTGCCAGCTACAAGCTTCTTGTTAAAGGTGGAAAACTACTTGTGGTTTATTGGTTAATTGCAGGGGTTGTTTCAATATTACAAAACACATTAGGTATAGCAATATCAAAAGTTATAGGTCTTGAGGCACCATATGCATTACTGGCAAGTGCTATATCAATGATCGGTGGTCACGGAGCAGCACTTTCTTATGGAACAACATTTGGAGAAATGGGTTATGAAGTTGCACCATTAGTTGGAGCAGCAGCAGCAACCTTTGGTCTTATATCAGCGGTTTTAATCGGTGGACCATTGGGTAGAAGATTGATTGAAAAGTATAACCTAAAGCCAGAAGAAGATTCATCATTTGATACTTCAGTAACTGATGTAAATGTAAGCTCAGGTAAGAAGTTAAGTCACCTTGATGTTATAAAGAACGTATCAGCAATCCTGATTTGTATGGCATTTGGTACTGTAATAGCTGGATGGATTAGTACACTTATTGGAATGGGATTCCCATCATATGTTGGAGCCATGTTCGTAGCTGTTATTCTTAGAAATGTTAATGAAAAGGTTCACCTTTACAGATTTGATTTTGCATTGGTTGATGAAATCGGTAATGTAATGCTAAGTTTATACTTATCATTAGCACTTATGACATTGAAGCTTTGGGAACTATCAGGACTAATAGGTGGAGTTGCAATAGTTGTATTCTCACAAGTGTTAATGCTTTCATTACTTGGATACTTTGTGGTTTTCAGAATTCTTGGCAAGAACTACGATGCTGCAGTTATGGTTGCAGGTCTTGCAGGTCATGGTTTAGGAGCTACTCCTTCAGCAATAGTTAATATGACAGCTGTAAACGAAAAGTATGGTATGAGTAGAAAAGCGATGATGATCGTTCCAATAGTTGGAGCTTTCCTTGTGGATGTTATCTATCAACCTCAGACAATTTGGTTTATTAAGACATTTGTTGAGAACTTAAAGTAATATAAATACAGGAGGTAGTTATGAGAAAATTAATGGAATGTGTACCAAATTTCAGTGAAGGTAGGGATTCAGCTATTGTTGAGCAAATAGTTGATGAAGCAAGAAAGATAGAGGGAATTACTATTCTTGATTACTCATCAGATAAGGATCACAATAGAACTGTACTGACTATGATTGGTTCTCCGGAAAAGATTAAGGAAGCTGCTATTAATACAGCAAAAAAAGCTGCAGAGTTAATTGATATGACAAAGCATGAAGGAGCTCATCCAAGAATGGGAGCTACTGATGTTGTACCATTTACACCAGTATCAAATGTTACCATTGCAGAATGTATTGAAGTGGCAAAAGAAGTTGGAGCAGAGATGGGAAGCTGGGGAATTCCAATATACCTTTATGAAGATGCTTGCACAAAGGAAGACAGAAGAAACCTTGCATCAGTAAGAAAAGGACAATACGAAGGATTCTTTGATAAGATAAAGGATGAAAACTGGGCACCAGATTTTGGACCACAGGAAATGAATGCAAAAAGTGGTGCAACAGCAGTTGGAGCTAGAGTTCCACTAGTGGCATTCAATATAAACCTTGATACTCCTAATGTGGAAATAGCAGATAAAATTGCTAAAAAGATAAGGCATATGGGTGGTGGATTAAGATATGTGAAGGCCATTGGATTAAAGCTTGAAGAGAGAAATCAGACTCAAGTATCCATGAACCTTGTTAACTATGAAAAATCATCTGTATATCAAGCTTTTGAAATGGTTAAAATGGAAGCTAGAAGATATGGCGTTAATGTGGTTGGCAGTGAAGTAATAGGAACAATTCCTATGAAGTCATTACTTGATGTGGCTGAATACTATCTTCAAATTGAAGGATTCGGAATAGATCAAATTCTAGAAAAGAGATTATTAGACGAACAATAAAAATCTAAGGGCTTGCTTATGGCGAGTCCTTTGATTTAATAAAACTATGAATATCAATTTTAGGAGGTAAAGCATGGATTACAAAAATATAATGGACTTAATATTGGATACTGATGATGTAACAGTGGGTGGAGGAAGTGCTTCTGCATTGTCTGGAGCTTTAGCATGTGGTTTGATAGGAATGGTATGTAAGCTATCAACCAAGAAGGATTATGGCTTATCAGCAGAAGAGCAGTTGGCATATGCTAAGGAACTTGAGGATATAAGGGAAAAATTACTCGCGGGTATTGTTGATGATGCCAATGCTTATGGTGTTATAATTGATGCATATAAGCTTCCTAAGGAAACGGATGAGGAGAAGGAATTACGTAAGAAGGCGATTGCTAATGCAGGTATTGTTGGAGCAACTGCTCCCATGGAGAATGCTAAGCTTTGTAGAAGAGTTTATGATATTGGTATCTTCCTGGAAGGAAAGACTAATCCTAACTGCCTATCAGATCTTGTGATTGGATATAAGTTAGCAAAGGTAGGAACTAATGGCTGTATAATGAATATAGATGCAAACCTGCCATTGGTTAAGGATGAAACAAAAATGGAAGAATTCAACACTGCAATGAAAGAGCTAAAAATCGACTAATATCTTATAATTTATTAAGGATTGGTGCAAATATGAAGGAAAAGATAATAAGAAAAGAAGAATTCTTAACAACTAAGTGGTCTGGGGGCGAAACAACACAGCTTTTCATATATCCAGAAGGTGCAGACTTCTCAAAAAGAGATTTTCTATTTAGAGTATCATCCGCTACTTTTACATCCACAGAATCTCAATTCTCAAACTTTTATGGATATCAAAGATACATTCTCCCCTTGGAAGGTAGGCTTCAAGTATATCATAAGGGTCTTTACAATCGAGATTTAAATAAATACGATGTGGAATACTTTGATGGTGGTTGGAGTACCTTTTCTGAAAATACATTAGACTGCAGGGATTATAACTATATAGTAAAATCAGGAACTAAGGCTACCATGCAGATCCTCAATGAAGGGGATACATTGGTGGTTAATGGATCATCCATATTAACTATTTTTTCAGTGGATGACTTCACTTTAGTATCAGAAAATTTGGAAGGTGAAAGAAAAGTAGATAGTTTTTCGCTGTTTGTTTTTGTAACAGATAAGGATGAACATATCCATATAAGAAAATCAAAACTTCCTGTTATAATCACGGTTTTTAAAGAAGATTAAATTAAAATATAAGAGAGTGGATATATTTGGTAGCCCCAATAATATCTGCTCTTTTATTTTTACAAAATCAAAATATTAAAAATATTTTTAAAAAAGTGTTGACTTTTAATTAAAATCCACTGTATAATCGATTTTAATATGTTAAAGCAATTAGGAAAAGAAAAGTACTTTAGTTTGTTTGTAGAGAGCTGATGGGTGGTGAAAATCAGCAGCGAATAAGTATTCAATACTAGTTTCCTAGCAGTATAGCCCAAAGCTTAAGCAAGTAGGTTATAACGGCTGCCACCGTTACATGGCTACCGGATGTTAGTCCGGGATAAGGCAGCATGCTGCAAATTAGGGTGGTACCACGAATTAATGTCCTTCGTCCCTATAGATAATATCTATAGAGACGAGGGATTTTTTTATTTAAAAGGAGGACAAAAAATGAAGAAAATGATTAAGTTATTTGACACCACATTAAGGGATGGAGAGCAATCTCCAGGCTGCAGTATGAATAAGAGAGAGAAATTAATGCTGGCGAAACAATTGGAAAAATTAGGCGTGGATGTTATTGAGGCTGGTTTTGCTGCTGCATCACCTGGAGATTTTGACTCTGTTAAATTAATTGCAGATGAGATAAAAAAATCAACTGTTGCAGTTCTGGCCAGGACTACAAAGAATGATATAGATAAAGCCTGGGAAGCGGTTAAGAATGCGGCTAAACCTAGGATACACACCTTTATTGCAACATCACCAATACATATGGAATACAAGCTTCAGATGAAGCCAGAGGAGGTTATATCAAGGGCAAAGGAGATGGTTGCTTATGCCGCAAGTCTTTGCCCTGAAGTTGAGTTTTCAGCAGAGGATGCCACAAGAAGTGATCCAAATTTTTTAGCAGAAATATTTGACCAGGTTATTGTAGCTGGTGCGAAGATCATCAATATTCCCGATACTGTGGGTTACACAACACCTGA
>JAUWAD010000026.1 GCA_030602225.1 Bacillota bacterium
TTAAAGGCAGGATTTGAGTATGAAGGCAATAAGTTTGCCATAATAAGTGATAGAGAGATATATGGAGTAAGCAAGAAAAGGTCTAAAACAGATAGGAAGAAACAAAGAAAAAAAGAAACAACCCTTACATTTGGAGATTTGAATGAAGGGGACTTTGTGGTTCATGAGAACTATGGAATTGGGCAATATCTTGGAGTTGAGCAATTAAATATACAGGGTATAAGAAAGGACTATCTAAAGATCCAGTATAAGGGTAAGGATAGGCTCTATCTGCCCATTGAACAGATGGGCATGATACAGAAGTTCATTGGATCAGATTCAATAAAACCAAAAATCAACAAACTCAGCGGTAGTGAATGGTCAAAGACAAAGACAAAGACTAAGAAAGCCATAGAAGAGATGGCAATGGATCTTCTTGAACTGTATGCAAAAAGGGAAAAGTTAAAGGGATATCAATTCTCAAAGGATACTCCATGGCAAAATCAATTTGAAGATATGTTCCCTTATGAAGAAACCCAAGGACAGCTAAGCTCCATAATCGAGATAAAGGGTGATATGGAAAAACCAAAGCCCATGGATAGATTACTTTGTGGTGATGTGGGATATGGAAAGACAGAAGTTGCACTAAGAGCAGCTTTTAAGGCCATTATGGAAAGCAAACAGGTGGCAATACTAGTACCAACAACTATACTAGCACAGCAGCATTACAATACAATGGTTGAACGTTTTGGCAACTTTCCAATAAAGATGGAAATGTTAAGTAGATTTAGATCAACAGCACAACAAAAGGCCACGGTTGACGGGTTAAGAAAAGGGTTTATTGATATTGTTGTGGGAACCCATAGACTATTGTCAAAGGATGTGTTATTTAAGGATTTAGGACTTCTTATCATAGATGAGGAGCAAAGATTTGGGGTTAAGCATAAGGAAACATTAAAGAAGATAAAAGAATCCGTGGATGTTTTAACTCTAACTGCCACACCTATTCCAAGAACACTTCATATGTCCTTGGTTGGGATAAGGGATATGTCGGTAATTGAAAATCCGCCTGAGGAAAGATACCCTATTCAGACCTATGTTACTGAAAACAACAAGACATTGATAAGAGATGCCATTCTTAGGGAAGTTGAGAGAGGTGGACAGGTTTATTTTGTTTATAACAGGGTTGAATCAATAGACAATGTTACTATGGAACTACAGCAGTTGGTTCCAGAAGCCAGCTTTACAATTGGCCATGGTCAGATGTCTGAGAAAGAGCTGGAAAATGTAATGTATGAGTTTATGAATAAGGAAAAGGATGTTCTGGTCTGTACCACTATCATTGAAACTGGCCTGGATATTCCCAATGTAAACACCATCATAATCCATGATGCTGATAAGATGGGGCTTTCACAGCTATACCAGTTAAGAGGACGGGTAGGAAGAAGCAATAGAATAGCTTATGCTTATTTCATATATGAAAAGGACAAAGTATTAAGTGAAGTTGCTGAAAAGCGTCTAAGGGCAATAAAGGAATTTACTGAATTCGGTTCAGGATTTAAGATAGCCATGCGAGATCTGGAAATTAGAGGTGCGGGAAATCTTCTTGGAATAGAACAGCATGGACATATTGAATCCATTGGCTATGACCTATATGCAAAGTATTTAGGGGAAGCTGTTAGAAGATTAAAAGGTGAAGAAATCAAGGAAATACCAGATACCACTGTTGAATTAAAGGTAGATGGGTTTATAAGTTCAAGCTATATTCAGGATGAAGAGCAAAAGATTGAAATATACAAGAGGATAGCAGCAATTGAAAGCATTGATGATTACAGGGATTTAATAGATGAGATCATAGACAGATTTGGAGATCTGCCAAAGGCTGTGGAAAATCTTATGAACATTGCATATATTAGAGCATTGGCCATGAGAAATAGCATTAAGAATATTACTCAAATAAACAATAATCTAAGATTGGATTATGAAAGTAGTGACTATATAACCTTAAATCTTATTCAGCACTTAACAAGCATATATGGGTTGAAGATATCCTTTGATATGTCAAAGGATGCTAGCATTACCCTTATTACGAAGGGTGAGATAATAAATAGGGCAAAAGAATTACTTGAAGAGATAGACAATTTTGCAAAAGGGCAAAATAATGTATAATAGACTTATTAAATTCAGAGAGGATGTTTAATGTGAAGAAGTCATATAAAATAGTATTCCTTCTTTTGATTGCAGTATTGCTTTTATCAGGATGCCAGCAAAAGAAGGAAGGCGTAGTTGCAAAGGTAGATGATATTGAGATAACCCAGGAGGAATTCGATGAGGATTTTCAAGTATATAAGGGTCTATATGAAAGACAGTTGGGTGAGGATGTATTATCCCAGGTGGGATTAGATGGAAGAACCTTCGGGGACACTTTAAAAGAGAATATACTTGAAAAACTTATAATGGAAACCCTAATAGGTGAAGACAGTAAGAATCTGGGTATTGTCATTAGCCAGGAGCAATTAGATGAATATATCAATGAGTATAAGGAATCAATGGGCGGGGAAGAAAACTATATTGCATTTCTTGAGTCTAACAATCTAAGTGATGGCTTCTTTAATAATTCCATGAAAAAGGAGTTATTGTTAAGCTCACATAAAGAACAAATAATTAGTGGCATGATTATAGAGGAGACAGAAGCTAGGGAGTACTACGAAAATAATATTAATACTTTGATGGAAATAAAAGCTAATCATATCCTTCTTGGTTCTGAAGAGGATGCCATAATGATATTAGAAAGATTGGAAGAAGGGGAGAAATTCGATGATTTAGCAAAAACAGAATCCCTTGATTCAGTATCGGGGATAAGAGGAGGAGACTTGGGATACTTCCCAAGAGGTCAGATGATTAGCGAATTTGAAGAAGCTGCCTTTTCCCTTGAAATTGGGGAGATAAGTGATATTGTTAGAACAGAAGTTGGTTATCATATTATTCAGTTGGTAGATAAGCTGGATAGTTATGAAGAGTTAGAGGAAAAAACATTTAATGCAATCAAAGAAAGTAAGTATTTCGATTATATTCAAAAACTAAGAGATGATGCTGATATAAAGAGGTATCTTGATTAATCATAAATCGTGGAGGCAAATGAATGTCTAAAGGACAAAGCTTTATTAAAGGTGCTGCAATATTAGGTGTTGCAGGAGCATTGGTAAAAATATTGGGAGCAATCTATAGGATACCCCTATCAAATATTATAATGGATGAAGGTATTGGTTACTATCAGACTGCTTATCCATTTTATATACTGCTGTTAACTCTATCTACAGCAGGTATTCCTGTTGCAATTGCAAAGTTAGTTTCTGAGAAAAGAGCATTGGGAGATTACAGAAATGCCCAGAAGATATTTAAAGTCGCCCTGGTAGGATTGTTCTTTGGAGGGGTAGTAACATCATTAATTGTTGCATTGGGTTCAAGAAAAATAGTGGAATACCTGGGAAATCCAAATGCATATTATGCACTAGTAGCTCTTGTGCCAGCACTTTTCTTCGTACCCATCATGGGAGCATTTAGGGGATTCTTCCAAGGTAGACAGAGCATGGTGCCTACAGCCTTATCCCAGGTAATAGAACAGTTATTTAGGATTGTAACTGGACTGGGACTAACATATCTTTTATTAGGTTATGGTATACCCATTGCTGCAGGTGGAGCATCATTTGGAGGTTCCACAGGGGCAATAGCAGGAACCGCAGTAATAATGTTCATTTACTTCAAACACAGAAAGACTTTGAAGGATGAAATTGAACTAAGTGAGATAAAGGTTGAATATCCTGTTCAAAGAATAGTTATGGATTTATTAATGATAGCTGTACCCATAACCATGGGCTCAGCCATTTCTCCAACCATGGATACAATTGATGCTGCACTGGTATTAAGAAGGTTACAACACATAGGGTATACAGTAGATATGGCAAATAGATTATACGGTCACTTAAAGGGAATGGCGCAGACCCTTATTAATCTACCCCAGGTTTTCTCCATGGCAATAGCAATGAGTCTGGTACCTGCCATTTCAGATGCCAAAGCAAGGAAGGCAAAGGGTGAAGTTGTGGATCTAATAACATCAGGGATTAGAATTACACTACTAATTGGACTACCAGCAGCTTTTGGTTTGTTTGTTCTAGCAGAGCCGATCATCGCTCTTTTATACTACAATAATACTGCAGAGGCCATATCAAGCATAGGTACTCTCCTATCATATTTAGCCTTTGGAGTAATATTCTTAACATTGGTTCAGACTTTGACAGCCATGATTCAAGGATTGGGGAAACCTTTTGTACCTGTAAAAAACTTGCTTATAGGAGCAATAGCAAAGATAATTCTAACATTTGTTTTAACTGGAATTCCAGCAATAAATATAAAAGGTGCTGCTATTAGTACCGTTACGGCTTATGGGGTTGCAGCATTACTTGACTTAAGATATATAATCAAGGTGGAGAAAATCAAGCTGAACTTGAAGAATATAATTGCTAAGCCACTGGTTTCTGCAATAGGGATGGGGGTAATGGCAAGAGTAACCTATCAGATTCTTGTGGGAGTCTTGGGAAACAGTAAGGCAACCCTACTAGGAGTTGGAGTAGGAGCATTAGTGTATTTTAGCTTATTACTATTTACTGGAGCCATTACACGAGAAGATCTTGAATTGATTCCAAAGGGTAAAAAGCTTGCTAGATTGGTGGATAAGTTCACAATAAAAAAAAGGAGTAAGTAATATGTCTAAGATATACATCATTGGATTAGGACCGGGGAATATTGATTCCCTAACCTTAGGAGCAATTAAGAGAATAAGCAGTGGAGATAGAAATTATGTTAGAACCATAAATCACCCCACCATTTCCTATTTTCATCAAGAGGGAGTAGAATTTGAATCTTTTGATTACTTATATGAAGAAAAGGAAGATTTCAATCAGGTTTATGAAACCATATGCAATACCCTAATTCAAAAAATGGATGAATTTGGTAATATTAATTATTATGTTCCTGGAAATCCTATGGTTGCTGAAAAAAGCGTAGCATTATTGATTGATAGACTACCAAAGGATAAGTATGAAATTGTAGCTGGACTTAGTTTTATTGAACCTATTTTGGAGACAATTAATCTAGATCCAATTGATGGGTTGAAAATCGTCGATGGTATAGGCTTAAAGTATACTGATATTGACATAAATACGAACATAATCCTTACACAGACATACAATAGAAAAATAGTATCCGATATCAAACTAATAATCTCCGAAGTATATGGAGATGAATACATGGTCTATCTTATTCATGGTGCAGGTTTAGAGGATCAAATAGTGGAGTATAGAAATGTTTCACAACTTGATTGGTCAGAAAATATTGGAGTACTCACAAGTATATATATACCAAAGGTGGATAAGGAAAAGCATAAGTTATACGATTACAATGACCTGATAAACCTTACAAAAACCCTCAGAGGAGAAAATGGGTGCCCATGGGATAAAGAGCAAGACCATAGATCCATTAGACAATCACTTATTGAAGAAGCCTATGAATTAGTTGAGGCAATTGATGAAGATGACCTAGATCATATAGCTGAAGAAGTGGGTGATTTACTGTTCCAATGTGTATTTCATACAGAAATAGCTTATGAAAATGGCGAATTTTACCCAATTCAAGTTACATCATCCCTTGTAAACAAGTTAATTACTAGACATCCCCATGTATTTTTTGAAAAAAATGTGGATAATTCAAGAGAAGTGTTATATAATTGGAATAAGATAAAGTATGAAAACAGGAATATTACTAGTCTTGCGGAGAAATTGAAAAATATTCCAAAGTTACCAGCGTTGATGAGGAGTTATAAGGTTCAGGAAAAAGCTGCGGAAATTGGCTTTGATTGGGATAATCTGGAAGGACCTTCTCAAAAGATACTGGAGGAATACCATGAGATTCTTGAAGTGGTTAATTCCAATAGTTTAGACCATACTAGAATCGAAGAAGAAGTTGGGGATCTAATTTTTGCAGTTGTAAATTTATCCAGGTTTTTAAATGTTAATCCTGAAGTTGCTTTATCGAAAACTATTGGTAAATTCACAAAAAGATTAGAGAAAATGGAGTTAAAAGCCCAACTAATGGGTATAGTAATGGAAGGAATGACTTTGGAAGAATTAGACAAATTGTGGGATGCAGTAAAAGAAGAAGAATAAGGACAAGATTTGCTTTATGGGAAGAGCATAAAGCGAATAAAAAAATAAGGAGGAATTATAAATGAACAAAGCTGAATTAATCGCTAGCATAGCAGAAAAAAGTGCATTGACTAAAAAAGACGCTGAGGCAGCATTAAACGCATTTATGAAATCAGTAGAAGAATCTCTTGCAGCAGGTAACAAGGTACAACTTGTTGGATTCGGAACATTTGAAGTAAGAGAGAGAAAAGCTAGAGAAGGTAGAAATCCTAGAAATCCAGAAGAAGTTATAAAGATTCCTGCTTCCAAAGCTCCAGTATTCAAAGCTGGTAAAGCATTAAAAGATAGCGTTAATGTAGTTAAAAAAGGTAAGAAAAAGTAAAAATCAGGTCTTTGACCTGATTTTTTTTTAAAATAAAGTAAGCGAGGAGAACTATGAGAGTAGATAAGTATTTGAAAGTATCTAGAATAATCAAGAGAAGAACCATTGCAAAAGAAGCATGTGAGCAGGGAAAAATTAGCATAAATGGTAAGATAGCTAAGCCAGGAGATGAGGTTAAGATAGGTGATATACTTGAAATGACATTTGGTAGTGGGAGTATGAAAGTAGAAATTACGGACTTAAAGGATAATGTTGGAAAGGATCAAGCTCAAACTCTATATAAAACCTTATAGAGAAGATATTGTATATTTCATGGTATCGTGAGATAATTAAGCTATAATATCCAATTGGTGGTGATAAGATGGCAAAAAAGAAAGTAGTAAAGAAAAAGGGATTTAGGATAATTCATTTTGTGCTTATTCTACTTATGGTATACGTTGCTGTCGTATTGAACAATCAAAGACTATTGTTAAATGAACTTCAAAGGAAAAAGGCCATTGCAGAGAGAGAAATATCCCAGCTGGAGAATGAAATTAACAGATTAAATAGTGAAATTGAAAAAAGTGGAACTTTGGAATTCATTGAAAAGGTAGCTAGAGATGAGTTGGGAATGGTAAAACCCAGAGAGATTATCTACATCGATAAGAGCAATTTAAGTCCTAATATTTTTCAGGAGCTTAAAGGAGATAACTAATTGACATAAGTTTAAAGGTGATATATACTTGACTTGATATAAAAAATTAAGGAGGAATCATTTGTCTATGTCCGTATCCGTAGGAGAAATAGTTGAGGGAACAGTGACTGGTATCACTAATTTTGGAGCGTTTATTCAATTACCTGAAGGTAAAAGTGGGCTTGTTCACATCTCAGAGGTGTCCCATGACTATGTAGAGAAAGTATCAGATTACTTAAAAAAAGATCAAAAGATTAAAGTTAAGGTATTATCCATATCTGCAGATGGAAAAATAAGCCTTTCAATCAGACAGGCAAAACCAAAAACAAGCAAACCAGTTGAAATTGAGTGGAGTAAGCCTGAAGAAAAACAAAAAAACATGTCATTTGAAGACATGTTAAACATGTACTTAAAAGATAGTACTGAAAAAATGGACCAGATGAAATCAAAAGATAATAGAAAAAGCTATGGCATGAGAGGTAAAAAAGCCAGTAACAATGATTACTAAAACCGGGTTTTCCGGTTTTTTGTGTTTTTTAATATATTATTCCCATTATGGGGTATATAGATTATCTAATAAGGTATCAGGTGGTATAAATGGAAGGTAAGATTAGGCTAAATCTTGAAAAACTTAATTTGGGAGAAAAAGAGAAGTTGCTATTGGCTGTATCAGGAGGACCTGATTCCATGGCAATGCTCTTTGCCATGAAGAATATATCAGAAACCATGGGATTTAAATTGTTTATAGCCCATGTTAATCATGGCGTTAGGGGAGAGCTAGCTCTTAGAGACCAGGTGTTCGTTGAAAAAACTGCAAAGGAACTTAATATTCCTTACTATACAAAGAATGTTGATATGGTAGCCTATGGTAAAGAGTTAGGAATATCATCAGAAGATGCAGGTAGACTTCTAAGATATGGATTCTTTAGAGAAGTATTATCCAACTTAGGTGGAGGATATATTTGTGTTGCCCATAATAAGAACGACCAGGCAGAAACAGTATTGCTAAGAATACTAAGAGGTACTGGAGTAGAAGGACTAAAGGCGATGGAACTGATAAGTGGTGATATTATAAGACCATTAATAAATGTTGAAAGAACAGAAATTGAGGACTATATTAGGGATAATAAAATTGAAACCATGCTTGATCACACAAATCTTCAGGCGATTTATTCACGGAATAAGGTTAGACTTGAATTAATTCCATACATACAGGAAAACTTCAATCCCAATATAATAGATTCACTGTGTAGATTATCAGAAATAGCATCTTGGGAAATGGAAATTATAAACAAGGTGGTAGAAAAAAAATTTAATTTATTAGTGAAAAATATATCATCTAATAGTATAATCTTTAAAGGCGATGAATTTCTAAGTGAAGATGATTCCATAAAGAGAAAATTGATAAGAAGAGGAATCCACCATATACTTGGCCACTTAAATGGAATTCAGGAGGTTAATGTTGGTACTGTGCTTGATCTTTTTAATAATGGAATCACGGGTAAAGCTATTCACCTGCCGAATAATCTTATGGCAATAATTTCCTATAATGATTATGTTATTAAAACAAGAAAAGAAGAAGCTAAAGATCCCAACATATATAAACTTCACATGGGAGTAAATAGAATAGAAAAGCTCAATATGATAGTTGAAATATCCAATGTGGGAGAGAAAGATATAAATTTCTCAGATAAAAGCATTAAATACTTTAACAAGGATATGATTCATGGAGATATAAGCATTAGATTCAGAGCTGATGGAGATAGGTTTGTACCCTTTGGAGGAAGAGGAACAAAAAAAATAAAGGATTACTTTATTGATAAGAAAATACCAAAGGATAAAAGAGACATGACTCCAATTATTGTAGATGAGGAAAAAATACTATGGATAGTTGGACTTAGTATAGATGATCGGGTAAGAGTAATCGATCAATGTAATGTTTTGAAAATAGAAGTAAAAGAACTTAAGTAGGAGGAGAAGTTTTGGAAAACCCTATAAAAAAAGTATTAGTAAGTGAAGAAGAAATTAACAAAAGAGTAGCAGAAATGGCTAAGGAAATTTCAGATGAGTATAGAGGTAAGGATCTAATTGTAGTAGGAATTCTTAAAGGTGCAGTTATTTTCTTGTCTGAATTGGTTAAGCAAATTGAGTTTCCTGTATTTATGGATTTCATGGCAGTATCAAGTTATGGTAAATCCAGTATATCCACCGGTGAGGTCAGAATAATTAAGGATTTGGATTTTTCAGTGGAAGGTAAGGATATTCTTATTGTAGAGGATATAATTGACACTGGATTAACCCTGAACTATCTTAAGGATATTTTAGGAAAAAGAGGTGCTAAGAGCGTGAAGATTTGCACCCTACTAGATAAGCCAGATAGAAGAACTGTGGGAGTAAATATTGATTTCTTGGGATTTGAGATACCAGATGAATTTGTAGTTGGTTATGGTTTAGATTTTGATGAAAAATATAGAAATTTTCCTTTTGTTGGGGCTCTAAAAGAGGAAGTATATAATATACTAGATTAATTGATTAGCTTATCTAAATATGTTATAATCTGTTAATATGACTCACATTAGGAATCGGAGGGAGGACTAGGATTGAAACGTTTTTTCAAAGGGATCAGTATATATCTATTAATCGTGTTACTGATAATGTTCAGTGTAAGGATGTTTGGAACAGAAGTTGAGCAAATATCAGAATTGGATTTTACTGAGTTAGTAGAGAATTTAAATAATGGAAATATTGAAAGAATAATTTCTATAGGCAATACAGTGGAAGGTGAACTTACAGATGGAAGAAAGTTCACAGCTATTTTACCGGAAGAAGCAAGGATTACTTTCTATCATGATTATGTAAAAGAAATGGTAGATAACAATGAAATCCAATATGAAGCTCAGCAAGTGCCTGGCACTCCTTGGTATATAGAATTACTTCCTACAATTATGATTCTATTAGTCTTTGGAGTATTCTGGTTTGTTTTTATGCAGCAGTCACAAGGTGGCGGCGGTGGAGGACGTGTTATGTCCTTTGGTAAAAGCAAGGCTAAAATGGTCAAGCTGGAAGAAGGGAAATTGGTAACCTTTGAAGAGGTTGCTGGATTAGAGGAAGAGAAGGAAGAACTTCAGGAAATTGTAGATTTCCTAAGTCATCCAAAAAAATATGTGGAAATTGGAGCGAGAATTCCAACAGGAGTTCTAATGGTCGGTCCTCCTGGAACGGGTAAAACCTACCTTAGTAAAGCAGTAGCTGGAGAGGCGGGGGTACCGTTTTTTACCATATCAGGATCTGACTTCGTTGAAATGTTCGTTGGAGTTGGAGCATCAAGGGTAAGAGACCTATTTGAACAGGCTAAAAAGAATTCACCTTGTATAGTATTTATAGATGAGATCGATGCAGTTGGTAGAAGAAGAGGAGCTGGTTTAGGCGGAGGTCATGATGAGAGAGAGCAAACTTTAAACCAATTATTGGTTGAGATGGATGGTTTCTCCAAGAATGAAGGAATCATAGTTATGGCCGCCACCAATAGAGCGGACATACTTGACCCAGCATTACTAAGACCAGGAAGATTTGACAGAACCATTTATGTTGGATTACCTGATATAAAGGGAAGGGAAGCTATATTAAAGGTTCATACTAGAAAGAAACCATTGGCAGAGGATGTGGACTTAAAGGTTATTGCAAAGAGGACTCCTGGTTTTACACCAGCGGATCTTGAGAACCTTGTTAATGAAGCAGCACTTTTAACAGCTAGATTTAACCTTCATGCAATTCCAATGCACCTAATAGAAGAAGCATCAATCAAGGTCCAAGCTGGACCTGAGAAAAAGAGTAGGGTTATTAGCCCACACGAAAGAAAACTTACTGCTTATCATGAAGCAGGTCATGCATTGACAGCAAGATTGATACCAGGTACTGACCCTGTTCATCTTGTTACAATAATTCCTAGGGGAATGGCTGGAGGCTTTACAGCATATATTCCAGATGAGGACAGGAATTATTTAACCAAAAAGCAAATAGAGGATAAGCTTGTTATACTTCTGGGAGGAAGAGTAACTGAAGCTCTGGTTCTAGAAGATATAAGTACAGGAGCTCAGAATGATATCGAAAGAGCAACAAAACTTGCAAGGTCAATGGTAACCCATTATGGTATGAGTGATCAGTTGGGTCCTATGACCTATGGAACAGACGAAGAAGAGGTATTCGTAGGTAGAGACTTGAATAGATCAAGAAACTATAGCGAAGATGTTGCAGCTGCTATAGATAAAGAGATGAGGAAAATCATTGATACAGCATATCATAGAGCAGAATCATTATTAAAACAGAATATGGAAGTTCTTCATAGAGTAGCTGAAGCATTGTTGGAAAAAGAGACCATAGATGCTAGAGAGTTTGAAGAGATTTTCCAAGGTAATTAATGCAGGCTCCCTTTAAGGGAACCTGCTTTTCCTATTGATAATTATAATAATGCAATTTTACATTCATAAATAAAATAAATTGAAATTTATATTGCAATATATATTGCAATACGGTAACAAATTTTAATATAATAGAGGTTATAGAAGGTACCATAAGAGGAGGTAAAAAGATGTACGATAAAAAAAAGTTGGAAGATGTTAAAGCAGCTTTCAAGAATTGGGAAGAGAACAAAGTGAATAAATCCCTTGGCAAATTCCCAGAAAGAAAAGAGAGATTTTCTACTGGCTCAGACACTGAGGTAGATAGACTTTATACTCCTATCAATGTAGAAGATTTAGACTATGAAAGAGACCTTGGTTATCCTGGAGAATACCCATTCACTCGTGGCGTTCAACAGACAATGTATCGTGGTAGATTCTGGACAATGAGACAATATGCAGGATTTGCTACTGCTGAAGAATCAAACAACAGATACAAGTATCTTTTAGATCAAGGACAAACAGGTCTAAGTGTTGCTTTTGACTTACCTACACAAATCGGATATGATTCAGATCATGCATTATCTGAAGGGGAAGTAGGGAAGGTTGGAGTAGCAATTGACTCTTTAAAAGACATGGAAGTTTTGTTTGATGGAATTCCACTTGACAAAGTTAGTACATCAATGACCATTAATGCTCCAGCAAGCGTTTTACTTGCCATGTATATTGCAGTTGCTGAAAAGCAAGGAGTATCATCCGATAAACTTAGAGGAACTATTCAAAATGATATTTTAAAGGAATATATCGCAAGGGGAACTTACATATTCCCACCAGAGCAATCAATGAGACTGATAACCAATATATTCGAGTATTGTTCAAAGGAAGTACCACAATGGAATACAATTTCCATTAGTGGATACCATATAAGAGAAGCTGGTTCAACAGCAGCACAGGAAGTTGCATTTACTTTGGCAGATGGTATTGCTTATGTTGAAGCAGCAATAAAAGCTGGACTGGATGTTGATGAGTTTGCACCAAGATTATCATTCTTCTTTAACGCTCATAATGACCTCCTTGAAGAAGTGGCAAAATATAGAGCAGCAAGAAGATTATGGGCAAAGATAATGAAGGAAAGATTCCATGCTAAGAAAGATAAATCAATGCAACTTAAGTTCCACACTCAAACAGCAGGTTCAACCTTAACAGCTCAACAACCAGACAATAACATTATAAGGGTAACGGTTCAGACATTGGCTGCAGTACTAGGTGGAACGCAATCATTACACACTAATTCAAGAGACGAGGCTTTAGCACTTCCAACGGAAGATTCCGTAAGAATAGCCCTTAGAACTCAACAGGTGGTGGCATATGAATCAGGAGTAACGGAAACCATCGATCCATTGGCTGGATCATACTATGTGGAAAGTCTGACAAATAGCATTGAAGAAGAAGCTATGGCATATATTGAAAAGATAGACAATCTAGGGGGAGCAACTAAAGCAATCGAAAATGGATATATCCAAAAGGAGATTCAAAACTCAGCATATAAGTACCAAATGCAAGTTGAGTCATTGGATAGCATAGTTGTTGGAGTCAACAAGTTTAAAATTGAGGAGACTGAGAAGAAGGAACTTCTTAAAGTAGATCCACACGTGGAAATTCTTCAAAGAAAGAAATTACAAAAATTAAGAGATGATAGAGATAACGATAAAGTGAACGAAACACTTTCAGTATTAAAGGAAAAGGCAGAGACTGAGGAAAATCTAATGCCATATATACTTGATGCTGTTAAATCCTATGCGACTTTAGGAGAAGTATGCGGAGTGCTTAGAGAAGTGTTTGGTGAATATGAACAAACTGTAATTCTATAAGATATTAAGGAGGAGAACAAATGAACAGACCCATAAGAGTACTTGTTGCAAAACCAGGACTAGATGGTCATGATAGAGGAGCAAAAGTAATCGCTAGAGCATTAAGGGATGCAGGGATGGAAGTAATATATACAGGTCTAAGACAAACTCCAGAACAAATAGTAGCTGCTGCAGTACAAGAAGATGTTGATGTTGTTGCAATGAGCTTACTATCAGGGGCCCACAATCACTTATTTCCAAAAGTAGTTAACCTTCTTAAGGGTGAAGGTGTGGATGATGTATTAGTACTTGGCGGAGGGGTTATTCCTGATGATGATATTCCATTTTTACTAGAATCAGGAGTGGAAGCTATATTTACTCCAGGAACACCTACAAAGGATGTAATTGATTTTATAAACACTAATATCAAAAGAAAATAGGTGGTGTTTTAATTGGATATCCAGGAGAGGCTGCTCAAAAGGGATAAAAGGGCATGTGCACGCCTCATATCTATGCTTGAAAACAACGATGAGGAAGCTATAAATATAATTAAAAGATTATTCAACAAGACAGGATCGGCCTATGTAATTGGTATTACGGGTCCTCCTGGAAGTGGAAAATCAACCTTAACAGATAGACTGACAAAAGAATTAAGAAAAGAAGGAAAAAGAGTTGGGATACTAGCAATAGACCCAACTAGTCCATTTAGTGGCGGTGCAATTCTTGGTGATAGAATAAGAATGTCCGACCTGGCTTTGGATAAAGACGTATTTATTAGAAGCATGGGGACCAGAGGTTTTTTAGGTGGAGTATCGAAGGCAACGTGGGGAGCAGTTAAGATATTGGATATGTATGGATGCGATTATATATTTATTGAAACAGTAGGAGTTGGCCAATCAGAAATTGATATCGTCAAAATGGCCGATACTGTTTTGATGGTTCTAATTCCCAATATGGGGGATGATATTCAGGCTATTAAGGCTGGAATCATGGAAATTGCCGATGTGTTTGCAATTAACAAGTCTGATCTTGATGGGGCAGACAAGACAAAAATGGAAATTGAAATGAATCTAGACCTAAATGAGAAGAAAGAATACAGACCACCAGTGGTAAAAGTATCAGCTCAGAAAAATGAGGATATTGACATCCTTCTAAGAAAGTTAAGAGATCACGAGAAGTACTTAAAGGACACAGAACTTATTCATCAAATTAGGCAAAGAAATCTAAAAACAGAAATTCTACAGCTTGCTGAAGAGGAAATACTAAGGATGATCATGGACAAAGCCTATGAGAATGATCTTTTAGAAGAACTTTCAATTAAAGTTGAAAAAAGAGAAGAAAATCCATATACTGCCAAAGAGAAGATAGTTGCTTTAATAAAAGATTAAGGAGGTGTACTAAATGGTAACAAAGATAGACCATATTGGAATTGCTGTTAAAAATCTTGATGAGACATTGAAATTTTATGAAGATATAATGGGAATAAAATGTGTTAGCAAGGAAGTGGTAGAGGAGCAGAAGGTTAGAGTGGCTTTTTTACCTATTGGTGATACTGAGGTTGAACTGTTGGAATCAACCCATGAGGATGGTCCAATTGCTAAGTTTATTGAAAAGAAAGGTGAAGGAATTCAACATATCGCCTTCAAAGTAGATAATATTGAAGAAGCTATCAAAGAACTTCAAGAAAAAGGTGTTAGACTTATTGATGAACAACCAAGATATGGTGCTGGCGGTGCAAGGATAGCATTCCTACATCCAAAGTCAACATCAGGAGTACTGATAGAAATCAGCGAAAGAGATTAAGTACACTTAGGAGGGTAAAAATGAGCGAAAAAATTCATGACCTTCTCAAGGCCAAAGGTAAGATAACCCTTGGTGGAGGAGAAAAGAGAATAGAAAAACAACATAGTTCAGGAAAAATGACAGCTAGAGAAAGAATAGCATACTTATTAGATGAAGATAGTTTTGTTGAATTGGATGCATTTGTTAAACATAGATGTACCAACTTTGACATGGGTGGTGTTGATGCACCAGCTGATGGAGTTGTTACAGGATATGGTACAGTTGATGGAAGGCTAGTATTTGTTTATGCTCAGGACTTCACTGTAATAGGTGGATCACTTGGAGAAATGCATGCTGCAAAGATTGTTAAGGTTCAGGATATGGCACTGAAAATGGGTGCACCTATTGTTGGATTTAATGACTCAGGTGGAGCAAGAATTCAAGAAGGTGTAGATGCTCTTTCCGGATATGGAAAGATCTTCTTTAGAAACACCATATCATCAGGGGTTATTCCACAAATTTCAGTAATTATGGGACCATGTGCCGGTGGAGCTGTTTACTCACCTGCAATCACTGACTTTATTTTTATGACAGATAAAACAAGTATGATGTTCATAACTGGACCACAGGTTATCAAGTCTGTAACAGGTGAAGAAGTAACTCAAGAGCAATTAGGTGGAGCAAATACTCATAATAAGATTAGTGGTGTTGCACATTTCATAGATAACAGTGAAGAAGAGACAATTGATAGGATTAAGGAATTATTATCATTCTTACCTTCTAACAATTTAGAGCAACCTCCAATATATGGATCAGATGATGATTTAAATAGAGTTGAAGAGGCTCTAAATGAAATGGTACCTGAAAACCCTAATAAGCCATATGATATGAAGGAAGTAATCAAGACATTGGCTGATGGGGGACACTTCTTTGAGGTTCAACCATTGTATGCTCAGAATATAATAACTGGATTTATTAGATTAAATGGCAGGTCAATCGGTGTTATTGCTAATCAGCCAAAGATATTAGCTGGATGTTTAGATATTAATGCATCAGATAAGGCTGGAAGATTTATTAGAACTTGTGATGCTTTCAATATTCCATTACTAAACTTAGTTGATGTTCCAGGATTCTTACCAGGAACTAGCCAGGAGTATGGTGGAATAATTAGACATGGTGCGAAGATGCTTTATGCATATTCAGAAGCTACAGTACCAAAAGTAACATTAATTGTAAGAAAAGCATATGGTGGAGCTTACCTGGCAATGTGTTCTAAGGATTTAGGTGCAGATCAGGTATTTGCTTGGCCAAATGCTGAAATTGCTGTTATGGGTCCGGATGGAGCTGCTAATATAATATTCAAGAATGAAATCTCTAATTCTGAGGATCCTATAGCTACTAGAGCAGATAAGATCGCAGAGTATAGAAATACTGTAGCAAACCCATATATCGCTGCACAAAGAGGATTTGTTGATGATGTATTGGTTCCTAGCCAGACTAGACCAAGATTAATCAGTGCTTTTGACATGCTAGAAACAAAGAGAGAAAATAGACCAAGTAAAAAACACGGCAACCTGCCAGTATAGGGAGGGTTAACTATGGGTAATGTTATAGACATGGGTGAATCATTGGTAATAACAGTAGTTAGTATGACTGTAGTTTTTCTTGTTTTGATTCTAATCTCTGTGTTGATAAGCTTTCTTAAAAACATGGGTGCTGATAAGAAGAAGGAAACAAAAGTTGAAAAGGTTGATACTGTAGTAAAGGAAGAGCCTAAAGAAGATGTGGTTGTTGAAGAAGATACTGAAGAATTAATAGCAGTAATTGCAGCAGCAGTTGCAGCTAATCTTGGATTGAACATTCCTGATATAAACATTCAAAGTATTAGAAGAATACCACAAACTACTACTGCTTGGAAAGAAGTTGGCAAACAGGAACAATTATTTGGGAAACTATAGTAATCGGAGGAGATAAAATGAGAAAGTTTATTATAAATGTTAATGGAAATAGTTATGAAGTTGAAGTTGAAGAGGTTGGAGGAGTAGTATCTGCACCAAAAGCAGCACCAAAAGCAGCTCCAGTATCAACACCAGCAGCTGCACCATCAGCTCCTAAGGCTGCACCAAAAGCAGCTCCAGCAGTTGCAGCAAGTGCTGGTCAAGAAGTTGTTGATGCACCAATGCCAGGTAATATCTGGAAAATCCTTGTAAAAGAGGGTCAGGAAGTTAAAAGCGGCGATGTACTGTTAATCCTTGAGGCAATGAAGATGGAAAATGAAATTGTTGCACCAAGAGATGGAGTGGTAGCTAGTTTAACCACTAGTGAGGGAGCCGCTGTAAATACAGGAGACAAGCTTGTAATCCTGGACTAAACCCTTTAAGAAAGGATGAACTAAAATGTTGATAGAAATAATAACGGATTTCTGGTACAGTACCGGATTCGGGATTATGACAGGGGGACATATAATAATGCTCCTTGTATCCCTATTCCTATTGTACCTTGCCATAGCAAAAGGGTTTGAACCACTATTGTTAGTTCCAATAGCATTTGGTATGCTACTTGCAAACTTACCTGGTGCAAACCTAATGAAAGAACCAATTGTTCAAATAATACAAGATCCTAATACAGGTGAATTTATTAGTAAAACAGTAGAAAACGGAGGCCTTTTATACTATCTTTACCAAGGTGTAAAACTTGGTATATATCCTCCACTTATATTCATGGGCGTAGGAGCAATGACTGACTTCGGTCCACTTATTGCAAATCCAAAGTCTGTATTATTAGGCGCAGCAGCTCAGTTTGGTATTTTTGCAACATTCATAGGTGCAATACTCCTTGGGTTCCCTGGAGCTGAAGCAGCAAGTATTGCAATCATAGGTGGAGCAGATGGTCCAACAGCATTGTACTTAACATCTAAGTTAGCACCACACTTACTTGGGCCTATAGCTGTAGCAGCTTATTCCTATATGGCGTTGGTTCCAATAATCCAACCTCCAATCATGAGAGCTCTAACTACTAAGGAAGAAAGAGCCATTGTAATGGAGCAACTTAGACCAGTTACAAAAAGGGAAAAAATAATATTCCCTATACTGGTAACATTAACAGTTTCATTAATACTTCCTTCAGCGGCACCACTAGTTGGAATGCTTATGTTAGGAAATCTATTTAGAGAAACCACTTTAACAGATAGATTATCAAAAACAGCTCAAAACGAGCTTGTAAACATAGTTACTATTTTCCTTGGAGTTACAGTTGGAGCAACAGCCAGTGCGGAAAACTTCTGGAATTTACAGACCTTACAGATTATTGGACTTGGGCTGGTTGCATTCGCAATTGGTACAGCAGCAGGGGTATTATTAGCGAAATTAATGAATAAAGTTACAGGTGGAAAGGTTAATCCATTGATAGGATCAGCTGGAGTTTCTGCTGTGCCTATGGCAGCAAGGGTATCACAAAAGGTTGGACAAGAATCTAATCCAAGAAACTTCTTGCTTATGCATGCCATGGGACCAAATGTGGCTGGTGTTATTGGATCTGCAATAGCAGCTGGTATGCTTTTAATGTTCTTTCAGTAATTGGGCACACAAACTCGCAAGTTTTGCGAGTTTGTTCTTTTTTTTTGGGTAGAAATATGTTACTAGAAACATAAAGGAGAGCATATATATGGGATATATTACTGATGTTGATGGAATAAAGGTCGGGCATGCACAGTCCATGGAAGGGATGACAGGTTGTACTGTAATTCTATATGAAGATGGAGCAGTAGGTGGTGTGGATGTAAGGGGATCTGCACCAGGAACAAGGGAAACAGATTTATTAAAGGCAGAGAATTTAGTGGATAAGATTCATTCTGTGGTATTATCTGGTGGTTCAGCATTCGGTCTTGCAGCATCAAACGGGGTTATGAAGTATCTGGAGGAAAGTGGTGTTGGACTGGATGTGGGTATTACAAAGGTTCCCATTGTTGTTAGTGCGGTTATTTTTGATTTGTGGATAGGTGATAGCAAAATCAGACCAGATGAGGAAATGGGATATAAGGCTGCGAGTAGTGCAACATATGACAATACTGATAGGGGAATTGTAGGTGCAGGCACCGGTGCCACAGTGGGAAAACTATTAGGGCCAATATGTGCTATGAAATCAGGCTTGGGCAGCGCATCAGTAAGGATAGGTGATTTGGTTGTTGCAGCTTTAGTTGTTGTAAACGCAGTGGGAGATGTTTATAGAGATGGGAATCAGATTGCTGGTCCATTTAAAGATGGCAAACTTTATTCCACTCTGGAATTGATGAAGGAAGGATACATTGGAGGATTTGCCAACACCAATACCACAATAGGAGTGATTACAACCAATGCTACATTGACAAAAGCACAGGCTAATAAGGTTTCTCAAGTAGCCCACGATGGAATGGCAAGGGCTATTAACCCTGTACATACTATGATGGATGGGGATACAATATTTACTATGGCAACAGGGAAAGTCAATGCAGATGTTAATCTTGTAAGTCAATTGGCAGCGGAAGTATTCCAAAAAGCCATATATGATATTGAATATGAAGTGCTAAGTGAATAGGATTATTCTTATGTAATTTAGGAAAAAAGGTTGAAACTGATAAAACTAATCTATATAATAATACTGTTAATGCCGACATCTTATTAGAGTTGGACAAACAAAGAATGGTAGTGAAAAAATACGACCGGTATCCATATGGAACTTGAGCGGAGGGAAAAAATTGAAAAGAAAAAGTGTAAATGTAAGAAAGTTAACTGTTATTGGTGTTCTAGGTGCTATTTCAGTTGTTCTAGGTATGACTCCACTGGGATTTATACCTGTTGGTCCAACAAGAGCTACAATTATGCATATACCAGTTATTATTGGAGCAATAATGGAAGGACCAATAGTGGGTGGACTAGTTGGACTAATATTTGGTATTTTTAGTATTTATCAAGCAATTACAGCTCCAACACCAGTGAGTTTTGTATTCTTAAATCCTTTGGTATCAGTTTTGCCAAGAATTTTAATAGGTATTACTTCTTATTACGCATACAAAGCTCTTAATAAATTAGGCAATAAAAAGACAATATACTTACTTTATGTTATATGGACAGGAATACTATATTATTTAATTAGAGGATTATACACAAATATTATAGATTACAAATCCATATGGATGATTATTATGAATGCCGTTTTATTAGTTGTAACATTGGGAATGGTATATCTTACAGCTACAAAGCTTAAGGATAAGGCACTTGATACAGTTATTGCTGCTGTAATTGGTACACTTACCAATACAGTATTGGTGTTGAGTATGATTTATCTGTTATATGCAGAAAGATTTGTGGTTGCAATTGGCCAAGATGTTGAATTTGCCAGAAGGGTTATTTTTGGAATTGGTGTAACAAATGGGATTCCAGAATCCATTATAGCAGTAATTATAGTTACCAGTGTTGTAAGTGCATTGAAGAAGAAAAAATAAGATAGAAGGTGACGTTTTGCTATTAGTTATAGATGTTGGAAATACCAATATAGTATTTGGAGCATATGAAGGGAAAAAACTTAAATATGATTGGAGAATTTCAACTGATAAAGAAAAGACTTCAGATGAATATGGACTTCTTTTTGATCAGATGTTCAAATATCATGGAATAGATAGACATAGTGTTGAGGATATTATAATATCTTCAGTTGTTCCAACACTTATGCATACTCTTCCTGCCATGAGTCAGAGATACTTTAAAAAGGATCCAATAGTAATAGGACCTGGTGTTAAAACGGGGATGAATATTAAGTATGATAATCCCAAGGAAGTGGGTGCTGATAGGATAGTCAATGCAGTGGCAGCTTATGAGAAGTATGGCGGACCAGTTATAATTGTTGATTTTGGTACTGCTAATACATTCTGCTATGTAAACAAAGAAGGAGAATACCTTGGTGGAGTAATTACCCCAGGTATTAAGATTTCAGCAGAAGCATTATTTCTAAGAACTGCAAAATTACCAAAGGTTGAAATAGTTAAGCCTGAAAAGGTAATTGCTAGAAATACTATAGGAAGCATTCAGTCGGGGCTTGTATATGGATATATAGGAATGGTAGATTCAATTATAGAAAGAATGATTGAAGAAATGGGAACCACTAAAGAAGAAGTTACTGTTGTGGCAACTGGTGGTTTTTCAACATTAATTGCCAGTGAAAGTAAGTATATTCAACATAATGATAAATTCCTTACCTTAGAAGGACTCAGAATAATATATGAAAGAAACAAGTAAGTGGCTTAGCTACTTACTTTTGTTATGGAGTAGGTGATATATTGAAAATAGGAGATATTAAATTAGATAATAATCTAGTTTTAGCACCAATGGCCGGAGTAACAGATCTTCCATTTAGACTTATATGCAAGGAAATGGGAGCTGGTTTAGTAGTTAGTGAAATGGTAAGTGCTAAGGGAATGTATTACAATGATGAAAAAACTCATGATTTAACTGCTGTGGTACATGAAGAAAGACCGGTGGCTCTTCAAATATTCGGTTCAGATCCATATATAATGGCAGATGTGGTGGATAGAAAACTAAATAACAGGGATGACATTGATATCATAGATATTAATATGGGTTGCCCAGCTCCAAAAATTGTAAAAAATGGAGATGGTTCTGCCTTAATGAGAGATACTGACTTAGCTAGAAGGGTTATGGAAAGTGTAGTAAGGGCATCAAACAAACCAGTGACTGTAAAGATAAGAATGGGTTGGGATAAGAATAGCTTAAATGGAGTGGAGATGGCTAGACTTGCCCAGGAGTCTGGGATAAGTGCAGTTACTATTCATGGGAGAACAAGAGATATGTTCTATTCAGGAGAGGCAAACTGGGAGTATATAAAGAAGGTTAAAGAATCAGTAAACATACCAGTAATAGGAAATGGTGATGTTTTTACCCATGATGATGTTGTTCGGATGTTAGATGAAACTGGTTGCGATGGAGTGGCAATAGGTAGAGGAGTCATGGGTAATCCTTGGGTTTTTAAAATGAGTCTAGAAGCAATAAGGGGAGAAAAAATCCATACTCCAACCCATGAAGAGATTATTGCCATGGCAATAAGACACCTTGAAATGGAATGTAACTTCAAGGGCGAAGCCATGGGAGTTAGAGAGATGAGAAAACAACTTGCATGGTACCTTAAAGGCATGAGAGACTCCAATGAAGTAAAGAATAAAATCAATACCATGAAAGATAAGCAAGAAATAATACAACTACTTTTAAGCTATAGGGACAGATTATATAAGATGCTATAATACTTGACAATATAGGCTCCCTTGATTATAATATGTTGCATACAAT